>PMHN01000288.1 GCA_003156695.1 Gammaproteobacteria bacterium | reverse complement strand
TGTGCAGCAATTTCATGACCTTCTCCGTACTACCCCTCTTGGGCGTGTGGAGAGGTTAATCTGTAGGACGATATTTGAGTATCCGGGTAGAATGGAACAGATTGTCCTGTACTTGGATCTAATAAGGGTGCCCAGTGCAGCCGCTCGAGGGATTCTATTATTTCACGCAAGTGGTTGATCACGGAGGCTTTGCCCGCGCGGCGCGGGCGCTAGGCATCCCCAAATCACGCGTGTCGCGCCATGTGGTGGCGCTGGAGGCGCAGCTCAACGTGCGCCTGGTGAACCGCTCCACGCGGCGCTTCGTCGTCACCGACGTGGGGCATGAGGTCTACCGGCACGCGACGGCGATGCTCGCGGAAGCCGACGCGGCACTCGAGGCGGTGGAGTTTGCGCGTGCAGCGCCCCGCGGCATCATCAAGGCGAGCTGTCCGGTGGCCATTGCGCAGACCGCGCTCGCATCGATCCTGCCGGATTTTCTCGTGCAATGTCCCGCCGTGCGCCTGCAGCTGCATGTCAGCAACCGGCGCGTTGACGTTTTAAGCGAGGGCTTCGATATCGCCCTGCGGGTGCGCTCACAGCCCACGGGCAAGGACGGACTCGTCATGCGCAGTTTCGGAGAGTTCGCTGAAGTTCTGATCGCGAGCCCCGGATACCTTGCGCGCGCGGGCGAGATCACCGATCCCGCGCAGCTCGCGCAGCGCGAGACGCTCGACTATGCGGGCGAATTCGACCGGCGTCCGTGGCAGCTCGTGGGGCCGCACGGCGAGATCGCCGCGGTCGAGCCTGTTCCCCGTGTCGTCTGTCACGACTTCGTGGTGCTGCGCGCGGCGGTGCTGGCAGGCTTGGGTCTCGCGCGGCTGCCGGAAACGGTGGTGCGGGAGGATCTCAAGCACGGTGCGCTCGTACGCGTGCTGCCCGCGTGGAGCAGTCCCCAGGGCGTGCTGCACGTGGTGTTTCCCAGCCGGCGCGGACTGCTGCCCGCGGTGCGGGCGTTCATCGATTTTCTGGCGGAGAGATTGCCGGGGACGATGTGACAGCGGTACCGCACAAACGAACAGTCTGTAGCACCTTGAAGGACTAGACTGAACCGACCGGTGTCGCTGCGAAATCCGCCACCGGCGGCAGTGCGTTCTCCCTTTATGAGGCGCTACAGATTGCGGATGAGGACTCGCTTGTTACCACGCCGGATTACGCTTGCGGCGCTCGTGGCTGTCTCAGCCATCGGTGGTGCGCGGGCGGATGACGCTGATCCGCCCGCAGCTGTTGCGGGGCCGGGCGATGCGGAGGGGTCCGTGGCAGCCCAACCCGCGGCGGCGCAGCCACCACTTGCGATGACGCCAAACACAAGGAACGCGACCCCAGCACGCGGCGGTCCTGCGTCGCGCACGCAGCCGACATCGCTGCAGTGGCGCGCCCGCAAAGCCATGCCGTCGTCCGCGCATCACCGCCTGACGCCAGCGCCGCAACATGTCGGCGCGCCTGCAGCCGCGGCCGGTAACCAAGTCCGCTCCGCGTCCGCGCCGGTCAATCGCCCGCGCCCGGCAACTGCGCCGTCGCAAGCGACGCGTCAGGCAACAAGTCCGGCGCCGTACGCCGCGCCTCCGCCGGTTGCTCACGAGGCAGAGCCTGTCGTGACGCAAACGCAGGCGAACGATCCGGACCCGCGCGATGCAGGTCCGCATGCGGACAGAACCTCGCGGGATAGGGCGGAGCGGTAAGTGACGTTTGCCGTGGTTCGCGGCGTGCCGCGCTTGGTTGGCTTGGCGTTCTGGTGGGACGAAAGCTAATGCAAATACCTGGAATGACGGTCTGAGCGAGGCGATCTGTCGCTGTAACCCAGGCACATCAGGCTGATCGCCGTCCGTTCAAACGCGCTGCCAGACCGCGTTTCACGACCTTACGCAACTCGTTATTGATCTGAGTTTGGTAGCCCCGACCCGTGGCACGAAAGTACTCAAGCACGTCGGCATCCAGGCGAATCGTAGTAGAGACTTTAGTCGGTTTTCGCTGAGGGCCGCGCCCCCGTTTGACAACAACAGGACTCAACATCCCTTCCGACCAGGGAGGATTGTCCGGGTCCTTAGTCTTGGCCCTGAAACCCTTCGGCTTCCGCAATGTAGTAGCGCGCTTCATACTTTTCAGCCTTACGCAGAGAGATGATGTGAGGTCCTCCGCGACGTTCGGTATAAACCACAACAACAACCTGACCGTTTAGGCGCCCAAAGGTGACCAGCCGCTGTTCGTTGTAGCGCTGGCGTATGTCCTCACGCGTTAGCGTGAAATCGTCCCAGGATGGCCTCGCAGCCGACGAAGTCCAATCCGTGTCGCTTGGTATTTGCGAGGCGCTTCCTCTCATCCCACGTAGCGTCTGGCATAGTGTAGTAACAATATGTATTTTGGGCAAGCGAGTAATCGGGGTGCGCCTGGACCGATCAAACCGCGCGCGCACAAGCGTGCTGACCCGAGATTGAACGGATGTCGCAGTGGACTCATGTCGCACCGGCCCTCGTCTTACGCCCTATGACGTTAGGGCGTCATCCGCCTGCCCGCGTGGCTCAGTCCTCATCGTACTGCAGCGCGTCGCGCTCCAGCTCCTTGAGGAAGTCGCGCACCTCCTCGCGCGTGCACACCTTCCCTTCCAGCAGCGCCTGTAGCAGCGTCTCAAGATGCACCCGCAGTGCCACTGCGAGCACGGTCGGCGTGTAGTGTTGTAGCCCCGCCAGCAGGTCATTCAGTTCGTCGAGACACTCCTCGACAGTCCCATCACTTCGCGTCGTGTCTGCAAAGGGCATGGCGTACTTCTCCAGTGACTCGCCGATGAAACCATACACGACTCGATGCGGCGGCGAGGTAGCGCTCGAGCCGCCGAGCGATTTTCTGCACAAACACGTAGCCAATCGCGATTCCAATTCCGTACGGCCTGCATAGACTTCCGCCTCCACTGTGAAACCAACACATCACTCAAGGAGGCAGGATATGAACAGTTTTACTCTTACCGCAGTTGGCAATCTGGCGCGCAACCCAGAGCTGGTTGCGAAGAACGGCACGAGCTACACGCGTTTCTGTCTGGTGGGCAACGACTACGCTGGCAAGGACGAAGAGGGCGCGGCGCGGGAAGTCGTGACCAGTCTGTGGTTCGTGGCTTTCGGTCCGCTGGGGGAGGCCCTGGCGAGGAACGCGCGCAAGGGGGATCAGCTGTTTGTGGAAGCCCGGGTGCGCGCCAGCAACTGGACCGATAAGCAGGGCGAGAAGCAATACGACCACTCTTTCATTGCCGAGGGATTTCGTTTCGGCGCGCCAGGCAAGGTAAAGCGTGAAGAGCGCGACGCGCATCGTGATGGCGAGGTCCCTCATGACCTCGGCGCTACGCATGCGGTGAGCGAGCCTTAGGACAATCATTCGGGAGAGCCATGATGCGAGCGAAGCTCAAAGGCTGTGTTGTGCGGGCGCAGCACAGCGCAATAGGCGCACTGCTGCTCGCGCTGCCGGTGGCTGCATTCGGGCAGGCAGCATCGCCATTCATGACCGGGGCAACTGCGCTCCAGACCAACATTCTCGCCTGGTTGACGCCGATCGCAATCATCCTGGTCATGGCCTTGGGCGGCATGGCAATGGCAAATCGAATGTCTTGGGGGTGGTGCTTCGGAGCGATTCTGGGCATCGNNCAAGTATCGAGCACTTACGGGCAAGGCGACGCGCATACCATCGTCGAGAATTGCGGCAACACGCTGATCCTTCGCTGCGCGGGAAGCGAGCACGGCGGCACGTCGCAGTTCGCGTCACGGCTCATTGGCGAGCGCGAGGTGATTCGACGGCAGACCTCACGCGGCCGCGATCGGGAGGGTTTCTTTGCCGCACGCGGTGCGCGTCGCTCCACCAGCGTGAGCGATCAGCATGTCACCGAGATGGCCGTGCTGGCGTCACAGATCGAGCAACTCCCGGATCTGACCGGGTATCTGAAAACCGCGTCGTCCACCGACTGGTTGCGGGTCAGATTCACAGGCGGACGCTAGCCCGTGGCCATCTTCTACCTGCAAATCAACTCTATTGGCCGCGGTGCCGGACGGCGCGCGACCGCCGCCGCAGCGTACCGGGCCGGTGAGCGCATTCGCGACGAGCGCAGCGGCGAGTTGCACAACTACACCCGCCGCCGTGATGTCGTGCATGCCGAGATATTCCTGCCCGGACAGTTTGATGGCGCAGCAGCCGCCTGGGCGCGCAACCGCGAACGGTTGTGGAACACCGCCGAGCACGCCGAGAAGCGGCACAACGCCAGGGTTGCGCGCGAATATCAGGTCGCCCTGCCTCCCGAGCTGAGTCCCTCGCAGCGCGTCTCACTGGCCCGCACGTTTTCCCGCGAGGTCGCCGAGCGCTACAAAGTCGCCGTAGATCTCGCAGTTCATGACCCTCGCCCCGAGGGCGATACGCGCAACTTCCACGCCCACCTGCTCACGACAACGCGCGAGGTGACACCGGCTGGACTTGGCGCCAAAGCCGGCCTCGACATGTCGGGGCGCGAGCGCCGCAGGCACGAACTGCCCGATCACCGCCAGGAATACCTGAGCTTGCGCGAACGCTGGGCCACACTCACCAACGAGGCGTTACGGGAGGCAAACGTCGAGGCGCGCGTCGACCATCGCAGCCTCGCGGCCCAGGGGGTCGACCGTGAGCCGCTGCCGAGAATTCCCTTGATGCATTTGAAAATGGAACAGCGCGGTGTGCGCAGTGAGCTTGCCGAGCGGCTGCGCGCCGGATATCGCGAGCGCGTTGAGCGGCGGTTGGAGCACTCTGCAGAGGCAGCGGCAAAGGGCAGCGCAGCTGCAGGCAGTGCGGATGCGGCACGCATGCAGCAACGTGAAAAGCCGGTTGCACAGACCAACGATCTTGAGGAAATTCGGCGCCAGGCGCGGGAGGCGTGGCTACGCCTGCGGCCGAAGGAGGCGGAAAGGGCTGCGCAGCTCCGAGATCGCTCTCACACCGAACAGAGCGCCGGCCGCCAGAGCGAGGAGCGCGAATCCACCCCGACGGCTGAAGAGGAACTCGGCCTGTGACCCCCGAGGCACGGCGCACCGTGACTGGCCGAAGGGGCACGTGCTGCCGTTACCCAGTCTCGCGTTTAGTTCGTGCTATGTCTATTCGCCGCGGGCTTCCGGGGCCGCCTGCGAAGCGTCGCGTCAGCTGTGCGAGCGGGTGAAAGCAAGTGACCCGGGCTGGCTTCCCCGCTATGCAGGGTTTGTGTATAGGGCGAGTCTTTGCGACCCGCAACTTGCGAACCTGTTCGGCGGTGCGGCTGTCCTCGTACCAGTTCCAGGAAGCGCGCCCGGAAGGCTCACCGGCTGGCCTGCGTCGCAGCTGGCCTTTGCATTGCGGGAGGTG
Source organism: Gammaproteobacteria bacterium (assembly GCA_003156695.1). Taxonomy (GTDB): domain Bacteria; phylum Pseudomonadota; class Gammaproteobacteria; order Steroidobacterales; family Steroidobacteraceae; genus 13-2-20CM-66-19. Next base: position 5,080 of record PMHN01000288.1, on the reverse strand, counting down.
GGTCTCGCCCAGCAAGTCTGGAAGGGGCTGCGTCGCGACTCGGCGGTGACGAAATCGGCCACCGCACGTGCGAGCGAGCGCCCGACGGTTCGTGAACACTTCGAATCACTTTCCGTGGAGCGCCCGATACTGGCCGTTCAGAAGATATTGTTGGTTGACGATGTCATCACCAGGGGCCGAACGCTTCTCGCCGCCGCGGCGCGCCTCCAGGTGCGATTTCCCCACGCGGACATTCGAGCGTTTGCGCTCATTCGGACCCTGGGTTTCGTGCCGCGTGTCGATCAGCTGGTAGAAACATGTCACGGCGTCGTGCGGTGGGCGGGAGGAGATGCGCGGCGCGAGCCGTAGACAGGCGTCACCCCGTTGCACGCCTCGTACCGCTCGCTTTAGGCGGCGCGGACCTTTACCACTTGACTCCGTGACGTGGGCGCTGGCACAGCTTCACCGGCATCGCGCAGGGCTTCAATGTGCAACTCAATGCCTTCTCGGATGAGTTTGAGAACCTCGCGGCGCGTTTCGCCAACGGCGACGCAACCGGGTAGATCAGGAACGTAGGCTCCGTAGCTGGACTTTCCCTTCTCTAGCACAACCAGGTATTCCATCTGTGCGCTCCTAAGATCGCTTGAGGCCGGACTGCTTCAGAATACTATTGAGTGTACCAATTGGCACGTCCACACCTAGTTTTCCAGCCACCGTGACTGTCCCCGATTTAACAGAGTGTTGGAACTGGCGATGGCTCCCCTTCGTACGGACGTGGCGCCACCCGTGTTTCTCGAGCAGCCGAATGACATCGCGCACTTTCATCGTGTTCAGGCTGCCGCCGTCTAACCGCGTCGTCAAGCGAACTACCGCGCGTCTTCACAGGATTTCATGCATAGCTCTCACGCGCTGGAGCTGGGTCTGAGTCACAGCTGTAACTTCGCGAACAAATCGCGATTTTTACGTGGGGTACAATATCGCCACGCGCTTGCCAAGCACGGTGTTTTCAGGGCAGCGTGAGACGGTACGTCAGCATCGCGCCTCCCTCGACCGGCACGAGCGCGATGTTCGAGTCCGCCCCGGTTGCGTAAGTGCGGTTCATGGTGAAATGCGCACTCGCGATCCCGAGGCCGGCGCCAGCCACGGTGTCCGACAGCCAATGCGCGTTGTGTTTGAGGCGCTCGTAGCTCGTGGCGACGCCGAGTCCGTACCCGAGCAGGCGCCGCAGCCAGCGATAGTCGTCGTTTCCGGATTCCGCAAGCACCGTGCCGACCGCGAACGCGGCCGTAGAGTGAAACGAAGGGAAGCTTCCGCCCGAGCCCTTGAGCCACTCGTTCGGGTCGCTGGTCTGGTCGGGTCCTTCGCGCCCGACGGCGTATTTCAGGGCATAAGCGGTCACCCCGCTTAAGCCTGCGGCTTCGAGCATGTTCCACGCTTCGCTGCGGCCGTCGCTGCTGCCGACAAGGTTCGCGTAACCCCAGGTTGCGACAAACACCGCAGCGGTCGGGATTGCATCGTGCACGTCGTCGGGATTGACGCTCTGTCCGGGAGCCAGGTTCGCCGTGAAGTGCTTGCGCACGTCGGTGTCGTAGTGGTGGGCCGCTCCGATTGCGGCGAGCGCACCGCCAAACCAGATCCAGTCGTTCTCATCCCAGTGCAGCGGTGCAGTGAAGTAGGCCTTGATGTCGGAACCGAGGCCAGTGCTGACCGCGCTCTGCTCAGCGACAGGTCCGTCAGCGGGTGGGGACATCGCGGGTGCAGAGTCCGCAGCGGCCGGCACGTAGGGGGCGTTGGCGGTCTGGCTCGGATTCGAAGCTGCGGTGTTGGCAGACGTCTGGCACCACGCCGGGCCGCTCGCGACCAGAGCTCCCGCCGTCACCGACAGGGTGAGCTTAAGCGGGCGAGGAAGCGAGCAGCTCATCTACGCGGAATACGGGGTAGAGATTGTAGTGCGCGTCCCACGAGCTGTGACGGCGCAGGAAGAAGTCCAGCCGCGCGGTTGGACTCGCCGCGAACGCCGCGTCTTCCTTCAAGCGGCGCGCGAACTGCGCGGCGAGTTCCGGCTGCTCCGCAAGCATGGCGCGCGCGATCTGCTCGGCGACGTACGGCTCCATGTATTCCTTTTGCTCGAAGCAGGCATTGAAGAACCCCCATGCCGCGAAGGAGTCCGGCGCCTCCGGTTCCAGCAGATGCAGTGCGAGGCGCGAGAGCGGCTGTGCGATCGGCACGAACAGCGCGCCCGCGGCGACGTCCTGGGTCTCGCGCTGCCAGCTGCCGGTGAGGCTCGCGCGCATGCGGCCTTCGAAGGGCGTTCTGGCGAAGCGCACCGCCGAAGCACGGTAGGCCTCGACGTGCGCTCCGGGCCGCGCGGCTCGCACCGGCTCACTTTTGATTCCGTGAAATGCCAGGTGCGCGCCGATATCCTGCGCCCATGCCGCAGGCACGACGTAACCGCCGAGTGGCGCCTTCACCACCAGGGACGGGGAGACCTGATCGCGAAACGGCACGCGCCAGATTTCAGGAATCTTCGGGTCGTACACCGTCACGGGCTCACCGGAGATGGGCGACGGATTGCGCGTGTACGCATAGCCCGGGAAGTCCAGGACGCGTGAACCGCTCGCGCCGGGCGCATCCGCACGCCCGTCACTCGCACCCTCACGCCACCCGGAGCTGTAGTCGAGTACGACGTCCGTACCGCCCAAACGCGCCGCGGTGAGATCTGCGCGGCGGGTGTCTGCACTCCATTGCTCACCGTGCGCGGCAACCAGTTCCGCAAGCCCGACGATGGTGTTGCGCGTGACCCGCACGCGCGTGGCGTAGTCTTTCCAGGAGTGTGTCTCGACCAGCACCGTGAAGCGGTTGCGCTGTGGGAAGTAGCCGGTCGAGAAGCGCGGCGAGTACACGGTGAGGAGAAAGCCCGAGGCCGGATCGTCAGGTTTCGCGAAGTCGGGGTAGAAGGGCAGCGGCATCGAGCCCTGCGCGGCGAGTTTCGCGATCAGTGCATCGCGCAGTTCGCGCCCGGTGGCATACAACTGGGCGTCACCCTGGTTGATCGGTTCCGCCTGCAGCGAGATGTCGGGCTGAAAGTCCGCGCCGTCGGTGACGTGCAGGTCCGCACACACCAGCGGATCCCACTCGCGGATGAGCTTAAGGAGCGCGCGCATCTCGGGCGCGTCCGCCTTGGTATAGTCGCGGTTGAGATTGAGATTCTGCGCCGTCGCGCGCCAGCCGGTCTCTTCGGGTCCGTTCTGGTTGGGTCGGTTCCAGCGCGCAAAGCGCTCATGACCGTCCACGTTGAAGGCCGGCACGAAGAGGATGCCTAAGCGGTCGAGGACTCCGGGGGCGGCGGTCTCGCCGAGGATTTCGCGCAACGCGATGAAGCCGGCGTCCTTGCCGTCGCTCTCGCCGGGATGAATGCCGGCCTGCAGCATAAGAACGGGCACGCGGCGCGGATCCGCGCGGCACGCGAGCAGCGCCCGCATCGGGCGCCCTTCGGCTGAGTGGCCGAACTCCAGACTCCTGACGGCACGCGGCCAGGCGGCGGCGAACGCCGCGCACAGCCGCGTGACTTCATCTGTGCGCCCGGTGCGGCGAAAGCCCGACTCTTCGGCGACGGTGGTGAGGGTATGGTCCTGCATTACTGAATCGTACCGGTTGGGGCGGCGGTGTGCGTCAAGGACCGGTACCAGCCGATGCCCGAAGCATCCTCGTCACGTATGGCGAGGCGGCGCGTGATGAGGCAGTTCAGGTGCGCGAGCGCCTCGCCGGTCGCCATGCCGAGGGCGTCGAGGCCGATCCGGCGTCGGAAAAAGAGGAGCTGGTCCTCATCTACCAGTCTAAGGGTCTCGACGAAGCGGCCGCGCGCACCCTGGCGGACAAGCTCTTCCAATCCAAGGACGCGGCCCTCGACACCCTGGCGCGGGAAGAGCTGGGCGTCGACCCCGAGGGCCTGGGCGGCTCGGCCTGGGCGGCGGCGATCTCCTCCTTCTGCCTGTTTTCCGCCGGCGCGATCTTCCCCGTGGCCCCGTTCATTTTCGTCGGCGGCTCACCGGCGATCATCGCCAGCCTCGTCCTCAGCGGCGTGGCCCTAATATCGATAGGCGCGGCGACGACCTTCTTCACCGGCCGCGGCGTCGTCTTCTCGGCTCTGCGCCAGCTCGCCATTGGCCTGGCCGCCGCCGCCGTCACCTTCGCCGTCGGCCAACTCATCGGCGTCAGCCTGCGCTAGGGCTCGTGTGCATTCTGCCCCCTCCCCCTCGATGGAGGAACGATGGAGGAGGGGCGGGGTGGGGGTGCTCCGCGGGCGGTTCCGGCGAAAGTCGCGTTCGACGCCGGCCCAGCCTCTTTGGGCTTGGCTTTGCCCCCGCCCCCATCCTAACCCTTCCCCCATCCGCCAACGGGAAGGGCGCTTCTTTTCATATCACCATAGAGCCGCGTAGCTCTGAAAAGCCCTGCGAATACATCATATTGCGACGATAGCACCCGAGAACGGCCCGATTGACCGGAATGAAATTGCAAATAGGCATATTTTGATTCGAAGGGCGCTTGACGCTGAAATTGCGCTGTGCAATACCACCGCTATGTCGAACCTCACACCCCCACCCGAAGCAGCCGAAGAGGCGCCCGATCCCTCCGTGGTCCTCGCCGAGGGCCGGCTTGGCCTGCTCCGCGAGCTGGCCGAGATCGGCATGAAGCTGGCCCGGGCCCTTGAGCCTTGCGCCCCGGCGGCCGCCGACGACGCCGCGGGGAATCCCAAGAGCCGGGACCCGGCCGACGCCTTCGCGCGTCTCTCGCGGGCCATCCGCCTGACGCTCACCCTGGAGGCCAAGACCGACGAGGCGCTCCGCGATCTGAAGGCCGGAGTCGTGCGCAAGCGCGAAAAGGAGAAGAAGCGGGCCGCCAGGCGCCATGAGGCCGCCGCCGCCAAGGATGCCGAGGAACGGGCGTTGAAGGTCCGTGAACTGGTCGCCGAGGCGGCCGAGGCCGAGATCGCCGACATCTACGAGTTCACCGATCGCTATTTCGCCCTGCGTGAGCGCCTGGATAATGATCCTTCCTACAGGGACTATGGCCAGCGGCCCCTGCGCGAGACCGTGGAGCG
>PMHN01000081.1 GCA_003156695.1 Gammaproteobacteria bacterium | reverse complement strand
ACGAAGGTCTTGCCCTTGTACATGCGGATGTAGGGCGCGGCGCTTTTCAGCGCGTGGATGGCGAGGGTCTGGTCGCTGCGATTCATGATCATGAGGGAGTCCTGAGCAACTGGTGAAGTACGGCCATCTGGGTCGGCAGGCGGTTGTGGGCTTCGAGCTGCACGGCGCTGCGCGCCCCGTCGAGCACCGCATCGGCGATGGCGCTGTTGCGACGCACCGGCAGGCAATGCATGAGGCGGCACGCGGGTGCGGCGGTTGCGAACCACTCGTCGCGCACGCACCAGTCGCTGAGCCCGGTGCGCAGCCGCGCATCCGCGGCGCTGTCGCCGTAGCAGCCGGTCGCGCCCCATTCCTTTACATAGAGAACGTCCGCGCCCTTCAGGGCCGCAGCGCGCTCGCTGGTTTCGCGCAGCGAACCGCCGGCGGCGGCCGCCGCCTGGCGTGCGCGCTCCATGATGGGCGGCGGCAGTGCGAAGCCCTCCGGGCGCAGCACGATAACCTCCATGCCGCGCATCGCGGCCATGTGCAGCGCGGCGGCCGGCACCGCGAGCGGCAGGGGCCGCGGGTGCCAGGCCCACGAGAGCACGAAGCGACCCGTGCGTGGCACGGCGAGATCATCGAGCGTCTTCCAGTCCGCGAGCGCCTGGCACGGATGATTGGCGGCGGATTCCAGATTGATGAGCGGCTTGTCGATGAGTGCCGCCATCGCGCCGAAGGTGGTTTCGGCGAGATCGTGGGTGAGGTCCTTGCCTTGCGCGAAAGCACGGATCCCGAGCGCGTCGCAATAGGATGCCAGCACCGGCAGCGCCTCGCGCACGTGCTCCGCCGCCGCGCCATCCATGACCACCCCGGTGCGCGTCTCGAGCTGCCAGCTGCCCTGGCCCGGGTTGATGACGAAGGAGCCGCCGCCCAGGCGCAGCATCGCCGCCTGGCAGGACGCGAGCGTGCGCAGCGACGGGTTGAAGAACACGAGTCCCAGGATCTTGCCGGCGAGGGCGCGCGGTTCGGGGTGCGTCTCCAGGCGCCGCGCGAGCTCCAGCAGCGCCAGCACTTCATCGCGCGGCACTTCCGCCAGATCCACAAAGCGCTTCACGCCGCCAGATCCCTGAGCGCCCCGCTCAGCATNNGCGGTGCCGGCGAGGATGCCGCACTCGAGGAGATCCGCCTGCAGCTCCTTTGCCGGCCGCGCAGTGCGCAGCCCGATGAGCAGCCCCGCCCCCTGATGCGCGGTCACCGGACCCACGACGCAGGTCTTGCGGATGTAATCGCCGATGCGCTGCACGCGCTCCAGCAGCTGCTCGTTCTCGATCGCCGCCAGCACCGCTTCGATGGCGGCGCACGCCATGGGGCCGCCGCCGAAGGTGGTGCCGAGGGAGTCCGCCTTGAGCGACGCCGACACTACCGGCGACAACATCAGCGCCGCGCACGGAAAGCCGTTACCGAGCGCCTTGGCGGTGGTGAGCATGTCGGGCCGCACGTTGTAGAGGTTGGCCGCGAAGGGCTCACCGGTGCGGCCGACGCCACACTGCACCTCGTCGAATATCAAGAGCGCTCCCACCTGGTCGCACCGCTTGCGCAGCGCCGCGAGGAACGGCGCGCCGAGATCCACGGCTCCGGCCAGCCCCTGCACCGGTTCGACGATCACCGCCGCGGTCTGCTCGCTGACTTGCGAGGTGATGGCGGTCGTGTCGCCGCGCGCAATGAAGCTCACGTCAAAGGGCGTGCGCGGGAATCCGTAGCCTTTCTTCTGCGCGGCCCAGGTCACCGCGCCCGCCGCCGCGGTGCGCCCGTGGAAGGCGCCCTCGATGGCGGCGACGTGCGGCCGGCCGGTCATGCGCAGTGCCACCTTGAGCGCGTTCTCGTTGGCCTCGGCGCCGCTGTTGACGAAGAACACGCTCGCAAACGGCAGCCGGGAGAAGCGCACCAGATGCGCTGCCGCGCGCTCGCGCACCTGCATCGCGACCGCGTTGCTCTGAAACTGGCAGGCCTCGGCCTGGCGGGCGAGAGCTGCGGTCCACCCGGGGTGCGCGTAGCCGAGTCCCGCGACGGCATGTCCGCCGTACAGATCGAGCACGCGCTCGCCGCGGCTGTTGGTGAGCCACACACCCTGCGCTGACACCACTTCCAGCGGATACTGGGAGAACACCGGCGCGAGGAAGCTGTGATCCATGGGCGCCCTTTCAGGTCCAGCCCGGCGCGGGCGCCGTAAGGCCGGTCGTTTCCGGCAGCCCGAACAGGCGGTTCATCCACTGCAGCGCCCCGCCGGCGGCGCCCTTGGTGAGATTGTCGATGGCGCACAGGACCGCGACGGTGCCGTCCTCTGCGATCGCTGACAGCTGCGCATAGTTGCTGGCCACCACGTCCTTGATTCGCGGCGCCTCTGCCGTGACGCGCACGAACGGCGCATGTGCATAAAAATGCCGCAAGGTCGCCAGCACCTGCGCGGTATCGAGCCGGCGGCTCGCCGCCGCCTGCACCGTGACGTGGATGCCGCGTGCAAAGGGACCGGAGTGCGGCACGAAAGCGAACTGCGCCGCGACACCGGTGGCAGCGCGCGCGCAGGCCGCGACCTCCGGCACATGGCGGTGCTTGAGTGCGCTGTAGCTGTAGAGATCACCGTGGCGCAGCGGGTGATGCGTGCCCTCCACCGGTTTGCGCCCCGAGCCGGTGCTGCCGGTGACCCCGCTCACGAACAGCGGTTGCGTTACGAGCCCCGCGGCGAGCAGCGGCACCGCGGCGAGCAGGATCGCCGTGGCGAAGCATCCCGGGTGCGCGATGTGCGGCGTAGTCGCCTCGCCGAGATGCTCCGGCAGCGCACAGGTGAATTCGCGCATCCGCCCGGGCGCGCCGTGCGTGTGCGCGTACACCGCACCGTAGGCCTGCGCCGAGGCGTAGCGGAAATCCGCGGACGTGTCGACCACGCGCGGCCGCGCGCCGGCGCGTTGCGCACCGCTGAGCAGGGTGTCGATGAGGGCAGCGGAGACCCCGTGCGGAGCGGCGGAAAACACCGCCGAATCCGCCGCCGCGGCCAGCAGCTGCGCCACCTCCGCCTGGGACTTGAAGCGCTCCTGCGGGTAGGAGGATGCCAGGTGCGGGAAGGCGCGGGCGATGCTCTCGCCCGGCTGACTCTCTGACATCACCGCGGCGAGCGTGAAGTTCGGGTGCGCGGCGATGAGGCGCAAGAGCTCGCCGGCGACGTAGCCGCTGCCGCCAAGCACCACTGTCGGGATCGCCTGCATCACTGCACGGCCGTGGCCTTCAGCCCCAGCGCCTCGATCACGCAATCCCCGAGCGCGGCGCCGTTGCTCAGGGCGTTGAACGCCGGGACGTTCATCTGCGTGGTGATGATCTCGACGCCCACCTGGTTGTCGGTGGCCGGTCCGGTCACCACGCACGGCTCGATCGCGAAGCGCTCGCGCAGGAGCTTCACACCTCCCCAGGCGGCAACCGGATCGTTGGCCGACAGGATCACACCGCTCAGGGCGCTGCGGATGTCAGGACATTCAAGGATGGCGTCCACGCCGTAGGTACCAAGAATGCCGTCGCCGAGCTCGAACACCACTACGTCGGGCTTGCCCACGGCGAGGGCGCTCAACATGGTACGGGTGAGCGCCGGACCGTTGACGCGTGTGGTCGTGACAACGCCTAGGTCAGTGAAAATCGCGCAGTGCCGCGCCCCCGCATCCTCCATGGCAAGGATATCGCGCCGTAGCGAGACGCCGGTGGCCTTGAAGGCGTCGACCGTGAGTCCGCGGTGACGCATGCGGGCGATGACCGCACAGGCGGCCGCGGTCTTGCCGGCTTCCATGCAGGTGCCGGCGAGCGCCACCACCGGCACGCCGCGGGTGTCGAGCGGCGCGTTGAGGTCCAGCGTCTTCGCGCCTGCGCGCGCGGGCACACCGATGCGCTCCCCAAGGTAGGGGAAGTTGAGCGCCACGCCGAGCACGCGGCAGTCGAACGGCTTCCCCTTGTCGGGGTTGATGGAATCGCAGATCCCGAGCACGCCGCCGATGTTGAGCATCTGGATGATGTCGCCGGGCTGGATGCTCGCCGGCACGTGGCCGGAGTAACCGAATAGCGCGCGGCGGTGACCCAGGGCGCCGGCCACCACGTCGCCCTTGCCAACCTTGGCCATGCGGCCGCTGGTCAGCTCGAGGGTGTTGTAGGTCGACTTGTTGGTGAGCACCTCGACCACGACCACGACCCCTTCTTCCGCGGGGATGTCCGGGGCGATGCGCACCTCGTGCGACAGGCCGCAGGCCTGCGTCACGGACGCGAGCTTGTCGACGACCACGCTGCGCATGTTGGCGACCACGCTTAAGGCTCCTTGGCGCCCGCGCGCTCGCCGGCGCGGGTGTAGAAGACTCCCGGGAGCGAGACGATGCGCGAGAATCCCAGCGAATCGCTCGCCGACCACTCGCCCGCCGCCTCACCGTAGACGCCCCTGGAAGCGGCCATGAGCGAGTAGGCTGAATCCACGCCCTCGATGAAGAGGCTGCCGGTGCGCAGCAGCAGGTGCACGACGCCCGTGACGCGCGCCTGCGATGACACGAACAGCGCCTCGATGTCCCGACACACCGGATCCAGCAGCTGCCCCTCGTGCACCAGATCCGCGTAGGTCTGCGCCACCAGTTCCTTGATGCGCTGCTGGCGGCCGGTGAGCACCAGCTTCTCCAGTTCACGATGCGCCGTCAGCAGCAGCTCCGCCGCTGGCGCCTCGAACGCCACGCGTCCCTTGGTGCCGATGATGGTGTCGCCGAGGTGAATGCCGCGACCGATGCCGAAGGGCGCCGCGAGCGCCTCGAGCGCTTCGATGATGGCTACGGGGGAAAGCCCATTGCCGTCGAGCGCGACCGGTCGTCCCTGGTGGAAAGCAAGCACGTGCCGTTCGGGAGCGCGCGGCTGGGTGAACGCGCCGCGCGTGAGGAGCCAGGCGTCTTCGGGAATGCTGCCCGCGGAAGTGAGCGTTTCCTTGCCGCCGATGGTCACGCCCCACAGGCCGCGGTTGACCGAGTACTTCGCGCCCGCAGGTGGCACCGGCAGGCCGCGCTGCTGCAGGTAGTCGAGCTCGTCCTGGCGCTTGAATGCCTGGTCACGCACCGGCGCCAGCACTTTGAGGTCAGGCGCCAGCGTGCGCAACGCCACCTCGAAGCGCACCTGGTCGTTGCCGGCCGCGGTGCAGCCATGGGCGATCGTGTCCGATCCAAGCCGCTGCGCCATGCGGGCGATGGTTTGCGCCTGCATGACGCGCTCCGCGCCGACGCACAAGGGATAGAGCTGGCCGCGCCGCACGTTCCCCATGATGAGAAACCGCAGCACCTGCTCGAAGTAGTCCTGGCGCGCATCGACCTGGTGGTGCGCCACGGCGCCGAGCGCCCGCGCGCGCGCGGCGAGCGCCGCCGCCGCGGCCGCATCGATTCCGCCGGTGTCGACCGTGACGGTGATCACCGGGCGCTGCTGTGTCTCCTTGATCCATGGCACCAGGAAGGAAGTGTCGAGACCGCCGGAGTAGGCGAGAACGATGGGCGTGGCGCCCGTGCGCGAGAGCGTGCTGGACATGATGATCAGACCCGGAAGAGCGCGCGCAGGCGGCTGACGAGCTCTTGCTGGGCGCGGGCGTTGGCGGTGGCAATGAATATGGTGTCGTCGCCGGAGATGGTGCCGGCTACTTCCGGCCATTCGGCCTTGTCGATCGCGACCGCGACGCTTTGCGCGGCGCCAATGGTGGTGCGCAGCACGGCGATCGAGGGTCCGGCGCGGTGCAGCGCCCGCACGAATTGCGCCAGCGTGCCGAAGTCGCCGTTGGCGCGCGTCACTTCGTCGCCCGGCAGCACGTAGCGGCCGCGCGCCTTGAGCACGCCGAGGTCGCGCAGGTCGCGGCTGACGGAGGACTGGTTGACGTCGTGACCTTCCTTCTTAAGGAGGCGCACGAGGTCCTGCTGCTTGCCGACCCGTCCCTCGCGCAGGATGCGCACGATGGCGTCGCGGCGCTCGAGCTGCTGCGCGTCATTCAGCATGGCGTGGGATTGCAAGCATAAACATGCACATATTGTGCATTTTAATGCGTGAGAATGCAAGCCGCGCCGACAGCGGCATGCACTTCAGGAATCGCAAGGCCGATCAGCGCTCGATGGAGTAGACGAGGTCGGCGCCGCGCGCCTGGCCGGCCTCGATCTTCACCGACCAGTGGTCCCCGAGCGTGTAGCGCAGCTTGATGACGTTGAGGGACTCGGTGAGGCTGATGCCGTAGCTCACGTACAGCCTGGGAGACAGGTAGCGGCCGAGCACCAGCGAGGTCTCGTTGGTGATGTCGGATTCGAGGCTCACGTCCTCGATCCCCACGAGCGAACCGTACTGCTGACCGAGCATCGCCGCGGCCTGCCCAGCCGCGTAGTTGCCCGTGCCGACGCCAGCGCCGACGGTGGTGCCGGGGGCGCGGCTTTGGGCCGAGTCGAGCGAACCGCCGGCGAGGATCAGCGACTGGATCTGCGACTGCGGCAGCGGTGGATCGGAGAAGAACGACAGGTGTGGGTTGAGCAGCGTACCGCGGACGTCAACTCCCGCGGTCACATCGGGAAATTCCTTTTGGGCGCGCAGGTTGACGCCCGGGTTGTCAACCGGCCCGCCGGTGAAGATCAGCCGGCCGTACTTGATGTCGAGCTTGCGGCCGTAGGCGCTGTACTTGCCCTCCGCCACCGACAACTCGCCGGTGGCCCGGGTGATGGCGTCGTAACCGCTCTTGATGGTGATGCCGCCGCCGATGCGCGCCGCCAGCCCCGATGCATCGACGTTGACGCGCTCGCCGAGGGTGAGCGTGATGGTGCTCACCACCTCGAAGCGCTTGGTGGGATCGTCCACTTCGCTCCCCACGATTACTTCGTCGGGGGAGGTGCGCACCGCGTTGGTGATATCCCGAGGTGCAATTTTCGCGAACGGCACCGTGACCTGTCCGGTGACTTCGATCCTGCGTCCGGTGATGTTGAAGTCGAGGTTCGGGGAGGCGTCGATTTGCGCTTCCGGAACATCGGCGACCCGCAGGTTGGTGCCCTGCAGGTGGAACTTCCCGTATGGCAGCAGGTTTTTCCACTCGAGGTGTCCGCTGGCCGCCACCGTGCCGGCGCCGACGTGCGCGTTGCCGTCAAAATCCAGGCCGGCATCGCTCAGCCGGGCGTCAAAGGTAACCTGATGCAGGCTGAGGTTGACCTGGTAGTTGTTGATCTCGCCGTCGGTCAGCTTCAGCTCACCCTTGAGCAGCGGTGTGCCGAGCGTGCCGGCCGCGGTCACGTTTGCATCCAGGTGTCCCGCGGCGCGGTCCACGTCCGGAAAATACAGCGAGATGAGGCCGAGCTCGGCGGTGTGCGCGTGCAGCTCTCCGCTGAGCGGCATGTCCTGCCACCGCGCAGTGGTGCGCCGCGCCTCGAATGCGCCCGCGAGCGTTCCGAGCTGGCTGTCGGTGAGCGCGACCTCGGCGGTGATCGTGGCCGGCGTGGCGGCCATGGTCACCGTGCCTGAACCGATGTTCGTATGCTCGAGCTTGCGGCTGGCGAGCTTGTGGATGAGTTCGGCGTTGGCGAGATCCGCGCGCAGGGTTCCGGTCACGGGAACCTGCGCGCCACCGGCGAGGCGGGCCAGGCCGTTGACCATGCCGTGGTACTCCACCGCGGGCGTCATACCCGCGGTGAGGGTGTTGAGCGGCAGCTGGTTGGCCATGATGGTGCTCGACCAGTGCGCGGGGGTCCAGTCGCCGTCGGCGCACACGCTGCCTGGCGCGCCCGTGAGACACAGCCATTCCACACTCACATGCTCCATGGACGCGGTGAGTTCCACGGGACGCTCGAGCGAGAGGTGTAGTGACTCGTTGCCCTGGATGGCGAGCGCCTCGAGCTGCCCATGGAAAACACCGTGGGCATAGGAACCGGTCGCGGCGGCATGCGCCGCAAGTCCCGTGGCGGTCGCCGCGAGCTGCACGTGGTAGTTGACGGGGGGGCCGCTGAGCGTGAATGCCACGGTGTCGGCGGTGCGGCCCTCGAATGTCAGCTTGCGCAGTCGTGCATCGATCTTCGATTCCTGCAGCGTCGCGCCCGGATCGAAGTTGATGTCGGCGTCGACGCTCTCGATCTTGATTCCCTGATAGTCGATGCCCCCGCCGTGTGCGGTGGCCACGATCACAGGATCAGCGAGCGTCCCGCGCATGCTGCCCGAGGACTTGAGTACCCCGCGGCTCCCCGGAGAGAGGAGGCTCAGGTCCTGTGTGGCTACCGCGAAGCGCAGATCCACCCGGTCGTTGACCCGGCCGTCGAGCGCGAGGCTGGTGGTACCGAACGCCACGCGCACATTATCGAAGCCCCAGGTGACACCGGCGTGCGTCACCGTGCCACCGCCGCTGGCCGCGACGCCGCGCACTTTGCCCGTCAGGCTGCTGAAACTCGCACTCAGCGTGCCCTTGGGGTCGAAGTCGCGGCCGCTGGCGGTGAATGCGAAGTTCACACTGCCAGGCAGATCCGCTCGCACCAGGCCGGGGTTGATGCCGGTCGCGCGTCCATTCACCGACCAGGTTTCCGCCGGCGACCACCTCACTTCGCCGTTGACACTCGCATGGCCGTCGAAGAGATCAACCTCTGCAGGTTCAAAGGTGAAGCTGTCCTTGCCGAGCGTCCCCGTAAGCTCCACGGGCATCTCCGCCAGGTCTGCGGCCCGGCCGCGGCCGCTCAAGTGAACCTTGTATGGGAGGATCCCCTGCAGGGTGAATTTGCCCGCCGCGCTGCGCACCGCCGCGTCAGCGTCACGGCCGACCAGTGGCCAGCGGAAGTTGTCCCAGCTGCCGGTGAGATCCAGCCGCGGCCCGTTGTCGACGATGCCGAAAGTGCCGGAAGCAAACGCGTGTGCGCCGGAGGCGTTGTGACGGACTTCCATGTGGGTCGCGGTCAGCACCTTATCGGCGTAGTGACCGGCAAACTGCGCGGCGAACTCGCCGGCGCGCAGTCCCGCCGGATTCACCGGGCCGTGCCCTTCGAAGCCGTTGGCATCGCCCGACACGGCGAGGTGTCCGGTGATGTTGCCCAGCAGCGGGGCGGCAACTCCCCAGGGAGTCAGATCGAACTCGCGCACGATCGCATCGCCCACCCAGTGCCAGCGGTTGGTCAGATCGAGCATCTGGCCGGAGATATCGGCGGTGAAGGGACTCACGCTGTGGGCGACGATGTTGAGCACGTTCAGATCGCCGCGGCCGGTGCCGGACAGCGTGTAGGCGGGTTGGCCCNNGTTGCCAGTCAACGCGCCCCTTGACGTCCATCCCCAGCGGATCCTGCGCCCGCAACTCGCCGATGCCGCTGATGTGCGCATCCTCGAGCCAGCCGTCGGCCTGGAAGAAGCGGATGACAGTGTGACGGATAACCGCGGCGCCGCTGAGATTGCTCGTCTGCAGGCGCACGCCGTTGAAGACCGTGAGCAGCGCATGGTCGACGTGTGCCTGCTCGACGCTGATCAGAAGCCACCGCGGCAGGAACAGCGGCGGCGAGGGTGTCGATGGATGAATGCGGCGCTTCACCTCGATGAGCGCGTTGCCCACGTGACCATCGTGGACGCGGATGGTCTGCAGCATGAGCGGCGCGAGCGCGACGTGCCCCTCGATGTCCGTGAACGTCAGGTGCACCAGCTCCTGATCGATCTCGACCCGCTCGACGTGCACGCCGGAGGCGAGGGTGCCGGTGACACCGCTGATGTCGAGCTGCACGCCGGCGATGTGGTGCGGAACGTGCCGCGCAACGAACTTAAGACCGCTCTCAGTGTGCACCGCCGACCAGATGATCACCGCCGGCACGGCGATGACCAGGAAGACCAGGAGGCAGGCGAGGATGAGGAGCAGGCGGCGCATGGCTTGCAGCGCTTACAACTTCGGCGAGAAGTTGATGTGCAGACGCGGGCCCGCGCCTGGCATGTTGAGCGGCTGCGCCACGTCGATGCCGACGGTCATCACCGGCAGGCGCACCCGCAGGCCCACGCCGAACGAATAGTAGAGCATCGTACCGAAGTGATCGAAGGCGTTGCCGTAGTCGACGAAGGTCGCGACCCCTAAGTTCCTCGGCAGGTCACGTTCCAACTCCACGGTCCCGGTGATCAGGTCCTTGCCGCCGACGTTGATGAAGTCATCTGGGTATGGCACACAGGTGCCGTTTGTGTTGAGGACTACCGCGCCGGTGCCGTTTGCGTTGGGGACTACCGGTCCGATGTATTTACGCCGACACACCGCCTCCTGCGGCGACAGCTCGTTGTAGTAAAAGCCGCGCACGCTGTTGTCGCCGCCGGCGAAGAAGCGATAGATCGTCGGCAGGCTGCCGAAGCCGGAAACGAGACTCGCGCCGAGCTCGTCGCGCAGCAAGAAGTGCCATTTCGGGGCGATCTGGAACACGTGCTCGGCCTGGGCGTGCAGCTGGATGAAGTTGGAGTTCGAACCCAGGGCCCCGTCCGAGCCGCGCAACTCGACGAAGAACGGGTGTTCGAACAGCGCTTCGCCGTAATAGCCCTTGGGCACCAAGCCGATGTCGACCTCCGGCACCAGCAGGCTGTCGGTCTGCGTGCTTAGGGGGGCCGTAGTCGAGTACCCCTGGTTGATGGTTTCGCTCGTGGTGTGCACGGCATTGAGCGCCGCGACGTACTGCCAGCCGTCTCTGACCGTCGTGATCTGCGGCCCGAAGGCCTGGGTATAGGCGGTGACGTCGGCGAGCGTTTGCTGCTCGATCTGGGCGCGCATGGCGAAACTGTCCACCGCCGGATCACCGATCGGCATGGCGTAGCGAGCCTGCACGTTGTAGCGGGTGACCTGCGCGAACTGCAGCTCGAGGCTGAAGCTGTGACCGCTGGTGTTGAGCAGAGGATCCGTGAACCCGAGCGTGACACGTGCCCCGGTATCGGTGGCGTAACCGGGCGCGAACGAGTAATTGTTCTTGCGGCGCGGGTCGCCATGGATGTCCACGGGCACGGTGTGTGCCTTGCGGTCCGGATCCCCGGGCTGCACTTCGAGGTTGATGAAGTAGCGCGCGTCGTCGAGCGCGAACTGGGTGTGCAGCACCTGCGTCAGGTCGAAAAGGTCGCCCTCGTGGTAGCGCAGGTAGCGGCGCACCAGCGAATCCTTGATGGCCCCCTGCTTGATGGTGGTCTTGCCGAAGCGGTAGCGCTCGCCGGTGTCCATCTCGAGCGCGATGTTGGCCTTGTGGTTCGGCGGATCGACCACCAGCTCGGTGCGCACCATCTTGGCGTCGAAGTAGCCGTAGGTCGAGGCGGTGCNNTCGCCGACGTGGGGCAGGCGGCCCAGGATCCGCGTGAACAAGGGATCTTTTTCGCCCGGACCATCGATGCGCACGTCGATGTGCTCGATGAGCACCGGCGTGCCCGGGGTGATGTTGACCACCACCCGCCAGTCATCGTGGCCGAGGTCGGTGACCGTCGAGTCGACCTTGGGCTCGTAGTAGCCGAAGGGCCGCAAAGCCGCCTGCACCTCGCGCTCGACCCGCTCGTGCAGCCGCTCGACCGTATCGGCGTTGAGTTCCGCGCCGCCTTTGCGATAGCGCTCGAAGCTCAGGTAGGCAAGAACGTTGGTGCGCACCAGCTCGTCGACCCCGAGTACCTCGACCTTGACTCCGGCGGCGTGCGCCAGCTGGCATACGAAGAGACACAGCGCCACCGCCGGGGCCCGTCGGTGCCATCGACAAGCCCGGGGTAAGGGATTGTGCTGCGCCATCTCGCGAGGTTTGGATGAGAAACGAAAGGGGATTCTAGAGCCTGACCGACGCCCCCGCTCGCCGTGTTGTTATTTGAGAGTCGCGTAGGGTTGCCGGGGTTC
Organism: Gammaproteobacteria bacterium; assembly: GCA_003156695.1. Classification (GTDB taxonomy): domain Bacteria; phylum Pseudomonadota; class Gammaproteobacteria; order Steroidobacterales; family Steroidobacteraceae; genus 13-2-20CM-66-19. Next base: position 4,283 of record PMHN01000081.1, on the reverse strand, counting down.
CGCGCCGCCTGCCTCGGCGCGTACCCCCCAGCCCTGCGGGCACCGCCGATGGACTAGGGCCACTCGCCCGCGTTCAGCCTGAATTCAGTTTCACCGGCAGGCTCCCCGCGCGCGCCGAAGCGCCGCTCCCCGAGGTAGATCCCGCCGTCGTTCTGCAGCAGCAACACCGTCGAACAGCGCGTTCCGTAGGTCGGGTGCACCACAAACGGCGCGGACAGGACCCGTTCCAGCTCGCGTGGCAGCCCGGATTCGGGGAGCTTGGCCTCCCCGGCAGACTGGGTACGGTCGTGAAGCAGTGCGAACAGCGGCGTGGCAGATTGCGCAGCGGGGTCGGCCACCCACGCCTCGAAACCGCGGCGCACCCGCAGCAGTTTCGGCCACGGCGTGTCGAGCAATTCGTTCGAGAGCCCGTAAACGCCCGCCTCCAGCGCCCGGGCGAACGGCGCGGCGCGGTTCGAGCCGTACCAGAGCGAGTCGTTATCAGCGAGCAGCAGGTTGAAGCCGGAGTAACCGGCGGCCTCGGGCTCGAGCCCGGCAAAGAACTCCCCGGCGCCGGGCGTGCCAGTGAGAAAACGCGGGATCAGGCTGCCGCGCGAGGGAGCACCGGCCTGCGGGCGCTGCAGCTCGCGAAAGTTCGTCACCACGCCGAAACGCCGCGCCCGGTCGAGCCCGAGCCAGGCGCCACCGGCGCGCAGATCGCGGCCCGCAAGCACCGCGCCGTCAGGGGGCCAGGGTGCGAGCGGCGCCGCCGGGCGCTCGTGGAACTCGTCGCGATTGGCGGCGACCACCAGGCGGTAACGCGGATGGGTTCGCCACGCGAGCACCAGCAGGCACATGCGCGCTTACGCCTTGGCGCCGTCCAGCCAACCGGAGATCAGCCGCCAGGAGATCGACTGCGTGGGCGGCGCCAGCACCTCCCCTGAGCGAACCTGTGCGCGCGTGACCCAGCGCACCTCCTCCAACTCAGCGCCGACGCGCACCGTTGCCCCTGCGGGGGCGCTGGCGTAAAAGCCCAGCATGATGGAGGAGGGGAAGGGCCAGGGCTGCGAGGAGTCGTAGCGCATGCTGGTGACAGTGACGCCGGTTTCCTCCAGCACCTCGCGCGCCAGCGCGTCTTCGAGGCTCTCGCCGGGCTCGACGAAGCCGGCGATGGTCGAGTAGCGCCGCGCGGGCCAGCTTGCCTGCCGGCCGAGGAGCGCCCGCTCACCATCACTCACCAGCACGATGATGGCCGGGTCCAGTCGCGGGAAGTAATCCTGCGCACAGGCTTCGTTCGTGCAACGCAGGCAATGGCCGGCGCTCACGGGCAGCGTGGCAGAGGCACACACACCGCAATAGAGGTGGCGTGCGTGCCAGATCGACAGGGCGCGGGCGTACGCGAGGAGTCCCGCTTCGTCGGCCGGCAACTGTGCGGTCAGCGGCCGCAGTTCCTGGAAACTTGAGTCCGGCGGCGCGCTCGCCACCGGCGTCGCCGGCAGTTCGATGAGCACGCAGCGCGTGCCGTGAAACCATCCCAGGAGCGTCGTGCAGGACGCGGCCGCGGCCCTTACCAGCGGCGCATCGCCCTTCAGGAACGCGATTCGCGGCGCGTCGCCGGTCTTCACGAGCTGCGCCGTGCCGTGTGCAATCACGTACAGCGTCGCCGCGTCGGCGTGGGCCGCGGCCAGCCAGTGCGAATCCTCTCGAGCTTCCGCGCGTCGCTCGAGGTAGGGACCGGCGAAGAAGTTAGGTCGGGCGTGATCCATACAGCGCCGTTTCACGGGAACGAGACGGCGCATTCTAGCAGCGCGGCTGCCGGCGCTCGCTTCCTGCGATTTTCGCCAATGGGCTAATGCGCCTGCAGCGGGCTCGCGCAGTGATGGCAGCGCTGGGTACGCAGTGTGAAGCGCTCGGTCACCATCAGGCCGCCGCAGCCGCCGCAGCCGCCCAGCCGCAGCTGATCCCCGCGCGCCAGCGCGGTGGCGAGAAACACCGCATGCTCGAAGGTGATCTGCGAGGAGGGCAGGAGCATGCGGTAAGCCTCGAAGGCCTGGCACAGCTGCTCACCGCGCGCGAGCGCCGGCACCCCCGCGGCCGTGTCCGGCGCTGCGGGCACCGCGCCGAGCAGCGACAGCACGCTCGCGAGCACGGCGGTCTCGTGCTGTGAGCGTTGCGAGCGCGTGAAGTAACCGACCTGGTGCGGTGACTTGCCGCGATGCCGGGGCAGAAAGCGGCTCGCCTGGCTCATGTAAGTACGGTAGAGCTTGCGGATGCGGTCATCCGACAAGCCGGTCCAGGCACGAATGGTCTGGGTGCGCGCTTCGTGACGCAGAAAGCGCAGGGCGAGCTCCATCCGCAGCCGCTCGCCGTTGTAACGGTGGTCTGAGATTCGCATATGTCCCTCCTCCTGGAAGCTTAGCGACATTTTGGTAAAAAATAACCAAAACACAAGCGGAGAAATTTGGTAAAAAATAACCAAATTGCAAACCGCCATCGCCGGCGGATTCACCTGGTTCAGGTTGCGGGAGGACTGCCATGTTGCTGCGCTGCGGGATCGATGGGGCGGACGTGAGCGAGAGCGCCTTGTTGGCGCCCGGGTGGTTGCGTCCGGAGACACTCGAGTCGCTGTTGGAACTGAACGAAATGGCGTTCGGGCTGCTGGCCGCGCAGGCCGCCGAGCGCGGCACGCCCACGGCTCCCCTGGCGGCCTCGGTAACGGCTGTATGGCGCCGGCTGGACGCCGCCGCCCGGCGGCGCGCTGCCGCCTGCCCGTATCTGTTGCTGGATGCGGGTTTCGCCGACGCGCAGCGCTGGGGAGCGCCCGCGGCGCAGGTCAGCGAGGTGTGCGAGGCTTCGCCGCCATTCTTTACCGTGCCGGCGGCGCTCGAGGCCGCGCGTCTCGTGTTCACCTACGCCTGGCACCTGGCCCGCACCCAGCCGGCCGCGGCGCGGCTGCTGCTCGGCATACGCGCGCCCTGCGCCGCGGCCATCGGTCAGTGCAGCCTGCGTCAGGCATTCGCATTCGGCGAGAGCCATGCCGCGTTGTTGCGCCCGCGCTGGTCCGCGCGGCCGGAAGTCTGGCAGGAGCTGCTGGTGGCTGCGGCTTCCGGCGAGGAGGTGGCGCTGGAGCGCGCCCGGCTCCATGGGCTGACACTGTTGGCGGCCGAATCACGGGTTACCGCCCCGGAGCGGCCACACCGGTTCGCAAGCCCTGTCTGATCGCCCGCCGGCCCGCAACCGCAGCGCTTACGCTCGCCGCGTGCCGGGTCCGGCGTGCGTGCGCCAGGGGAACCCGCCCACGCACCCACCGCTGTGTAATGGCCGAATTCGATTGATGCACGTCCGGCATAGAGCTGGTGCGGGCTCCTGAAGTGCCGCAGCATGTGGCCAATTTCAGGCAAGCAGGGACTTTCGGTCATGCAACAGGCGCTCATCGTCATCGACGTGCAGGAGTCATTCCGCCACCGGCCGTATTTCCGAGCCGAGGAACTACCCGGGTTTCTGCGCAACGTGCAGGCGCTCGTGGACGGCTGCCAGGCCCGGGGCATTCCGGTCGTGCAGGTGTTTCACCGCGAGCGCACGGCTGACGCCAGTGATCCATTTTCGGAGGCGTCGGGTCACGTGCGCGCGATGCCGGAGCTCAGACTCAAGGCCGATGCCGCGTTCCACAAGCACGTGCACTCGGCGATGTTCGGCACCACCGCAGACGGCACGACACTCGAGTCATGGCTGCGCGCGCGCGGCATCGGCGGATTGCTGGTGACGGGAATCCGCACCGAGCAGTGCTGCGAGACCACCACCCGCCATGCATCGGACCTGGGGTTCGAGGTGCGCTACGTCACCGACGCGACCCTGACCTTCCCCATGCGCACGCGCAACGGACGCGAAGTATCCGCCGCGGAAATTCGTGAGCGTACGGAGATGGTGCTCGAGGGGCGATTCGCACGCGTGGTGTCGGCCGCGGACGCCCTCGGCCCGCACGCCGCCTGAGGGCGCCGGCGCCTTTAGTGCGCGCCGGCCCTGGTGACCAGGTAGCGCACCAGCTCGATCAGCCGCCCGGGGNNAATCTGCGCATCCGCCGCGCGCATCTTCATGTCGACGCCGAACGAGTGCGCCGCCGCCAGGAAGTCTTCCGCCTTGATCCCGGTCCAGTGCGCATACAGGCGTGCCGCGTCCTCGATCGAAGGTATCGAGCTCTTCAGGCGGTTCGTCCCCGGGACGAACGTGGCGAGCTCGCCTGTCTGCCACACCGCGTCGTACACGTGCTGGTGGGTACGCTCGGCGATGCCGAGCGCCTGCGCGGC
>PMHN01000299.1 GCA_003156695.1 Gammaproteobacteria bacterium | reverse complement strand
CCAGCAACGATGACCAGGTCCCCGGGACGCAGTCCGCCGGTGAGCTTGTCGAAGTCGGTGAAACCGGTCGGCAGTCCCCGCAGTTTGTCGGGGTTGTTGTGCCACTCGTCGATCTGGTCGATGACCCCGGGAAGCAGCGTCCGCACCGCTATTGCGCCCTCGCGTTTGCGGAAACTGCCTTCGGCGATCTCAAAGACACGCTGCTCAGCGCGGTCCACCAGCGCGCGCGCGGTTTCGCCGTCGTTGTTGAAAACCGATGAGGCGATGTCGGTGCCGGCGCGAATCAATTGCCGCAAGAGCGAGCGTTCGCGCACGATTTCGGCGTAGGCGCGGACGTTGGCGGCGGTGGGGGTATCGCGCGCGACGGAGCTTAAGTAAGCAAGGCCCCCTGCCGCCTCGAGCTTGCCGATGCGCTCAAGGTGCTGGGACACCGTCACCACGTCGCAGGGCTTGGCGTCCCCCGCAAGGGTGCCGATGGCGGCGAAAATCAGCTGATGGTCGGGGCGGTAGAAGTCACTTTCCGTGACCACGTCGGCGACGTTGTCCCAGGCCACGGGGTCCAGCAGCAGGCCACCGAGAACGGCCTGCTCGGCCTCGATCGAGTGCGGCGGTGCCGGCACGTCCAGCAGGGCAACCGAACCGGACTCCCCACGCTTCGGCACTCCGGCCATTGTCACCCGCCTCTTCCCGTGTGCGTTTACTCTTCCGCGACGATCGTCACGTGCAGCGGCACGTCGACGTCGGCGTGCAGATGCAGGCTCACCACGTGCTCGCCCACGGTGCGCAGCGGGCCCTGCGGCAGGCGCACTTCGCTGCGCTCGACCTTGAAGCCCTCGCGCGTGCAGGCCTCCGCGAGGTCGCTCGTGCCGATGGAGCCGAAGAGTTTACCCTCGGTGCCGGCCTTGGCGGTGATCGTGAGCTTGAATTCCTTCATGGCCGCGGCACGCTCGGCGGCGGACGTGAGGTGCTCGCGCGCTGCCACTTCGAGCTCGGCGCGCCGCGCCTCGAAGCGCGCGACATTGTCGGGGGTCGCAAGCGTCGCCTTGCCCTCAGGCAGGAGGAAGTTGCGTCCGAAACCAGACTTCACTTTTACGCGATCACCAATGTTGCCGAGATTCGCGACTTTCTGCAGGAGAATGACTTCCATCTCGATGCCCTTAGTGCTGATCGGTGTACGGCAGCAGCGACAGGAAGCGCGCGCGCTTGATGGCGACCGCGAGCTGGCGCTGATAGAAGGACTTCGTGCCCGTGATGCGGCTCGGAACGATCTTGCCGGTTTCGGTGACGTAGCCCTTGAGGGTGGCGAGATCCTTGTAATCGATGTACTCCACCTTCTCGGCGGTGAAGCGGCAGAATTTCTTGCGACGCGAGAAACGGCCACCGCCGCCTCCACTGCTGCCGCCCGCGCCCCCGCTGCCGCCGCGCGACTCTCTTTGCATGGCCATGATCTATATCCTCAATCCGCTATTGTTTCGGTGGCGGAAACGTCAGCGACGGCGCTGTCGTCGTCCTCGGACAATGGAGGTGCGTCATCGCGCACCCGGCGTCTGCCACCGTTCTCGCCTTCCTCGTCCGCGCCGTCATCGCGCGAGCGCTCGCGGCGCCGGCTACCGCCCTCACCCTCCTCTTCCGCGGCCTTCGCCATCGGCGAGGGCTCGGTGATGGCTTTGTCCATGTTCACCACCAGGTGGCGCAGCACGGCGTCGCTGAAGCGGAAAGCACCCGTCAGCTCATCGAGAGTCTTCTGATCCGTCTCGACGTTCATCAGCACGTAGTGCGCCTTGTGCACCTTGGCGAGCGGATAGGCGAGCTGGCGCCGGCCCCAATCCTCCAGGCGATGCACGTGACCGTTGCCGGTCGCGATCATGCCCTTATAGCGCTCGATCATGGCGGGCACCTGCTCGCTCTGATCCGGATGCACCAGGAATACGATTTCGTAATGCCTCATTAGATTGCTCCCTTCGGATTAAAGCCGCCCGGATTTAAGGCTGTCCCGGTGCGGCAAGGAGATACACAGCTTCAAGGCCTTGCGGGGCGATGAGGTCTGCGCCCTTTTGGGTTCAAAAGGGGCGCGAAGCATACTGAAAGCGACCCGCCACTGCAACTTCGTGCTTCTACATCAACGAGTTAACCGCGACTGGCGGAAGGGACTGGCGGAAGGGCTTGAATGTCAATGCGATCAGGGTTGCGCCGATACCCATGCCGAAGCTGGCGATGTAGAGCCACCCATAGCTGGCAGTCGTATCAAAGATCCAGCCACCCAGCAGCGGGCCAGTCGCCATCCCAAGGCTACCGGCCATAGCGCTGCCGCCTATGATTGTTCCCATCATGCGCAGCGGAAAATTCTCGCGTGCAATCACGGCATAGAGTGGCATTACGCCGGCGTAAGTGAAGCCGAACAACGCCGCTATGGCGTAGAACTCCGAAAGGCTGTTNNCAACACCGCTATGGCGTAAAACTCTGCAAGGCTGTGCGTAAAGTAATAACCCAATGCGCCGAACGCCTGAATGAGCAATCCGGCAACCAGAACTCTCTTGGCCCCAAGTTTGTCACCCAAGATGCCGAATCCCACGCGGCCTCCCAGTCCCGCCAGGCCTTCGACACTGTAGATCGAAACCGCGGCCAGCGGCGCGATCCCACAAGTGATCGCATAACTGACTGTGTGGAAGATCGGTCCTGAATGAGTTGCGCAGCAGCAGAAGTTTGTGAGCAAGAGGATGATGAACTGCGGAGATCTGACGGCCTCACCAACCGACATTTCAGCACTGGCCTGTGTATCTAGGGCACTTGAGCTGCCTTGTGCTTGCAGGGCAGGCGGACGACGCACGAGGAAGGATGTTGGGATCATGATGACGGCGGCGATAGCTGCGATGATCAGCAGCGTCGTGCGCCAGTCATGATGGGAGACAAGCCAACCGGCGATAGGCGACATCGTCATTGGCGCCATGCCCATTCCAGCCGAGACCAGTGATACGGCCAGACTCCTTTGGGTATCAAACCATCCCGTAACCGTCGCCATCATGGGGGCGAAGATCGCCGAGGTCGCGATGCCGACGAGCAGGCCAAACACCAGTTGGAACTCGAACAGTGAGCGGCTGAAGCTGGCGAGCGCCAGGCTCACGACCAGGAGGCTGGAGCCAGTGAGTACGGCAACTCGTGGCCCGAATCGATCCGTGAACGTTCCCCAAAAGATACTGCCGAAGGCCATGGCCAGGAAGCCGATCGTCATTGCAAGCGATATGCCCGTGCGCGACCAACCAGTCGCCACAGCCATGGGTACCAGCAATACGGGCAACGCGAACATCGCGCCGATGGCAACACATCCTAAGAGACCCCCCGCAGCGACGATCACCCAGCGATAACCAGGATTGGTCACCCTGCGACTCCTTTGAAGTGCTGCTCTACCTGGCTCCAGGCCAGTTCCGCGGTGGCCCGCGCGCGCATGCCCGCCTCGCGCGCGTGGCGGCTGGCGGCCGTGCCGTCGAGCACCCGCCGCATGATGCCCTGGCGGATGCAGGCGATGCGGAACATGTTGTAGGCCATACAGAATTCCCAGGTTCCGGGGTCGATCCCGGCTCGCCCGGTGCGCCGGCAGTAGCTGGCGATGTAATCCGCCTCCGTGGGTATTCCGAGGGCCGCCAGATCCAGCCCCAGGAGGCCCCGTACCTCGCCCTCCCCGACCCGCCACAGCATGACGTGGTAGGAAAAGTCCGCGAGTGGGTGCCCGAGCGTGGACAACTCCCAGTCCACTACGGCGGTGAGCCGCGGCTGCGTCGCGTGGAAATTCATGTTGTCGATGCGGTAGTCGCCATGGACGAGCGTGGTCTCGTCCCCGGGTGGGATATTGGCGGGCAGCCAGGTAAGCAGTTGCTCCATGGCCGCAATCTCCTCGGTCTGCGACGCGCGGTACTGCTTGCTCCAGCGGGCGATCTGGCGGGCAAAGTAGTTGCCGGGCTTGCCGTAGTCGGCGAGCCCGTGCGCCGCGAAGTCGAGCGTATGCAGCGCCACCAGCACGCGGTTCATTTCGTCGTAGATCGCCGCGCGCTCAGCCGGCGTCATGCCCGCGAGCGAGGGGTCCCAGAAGTTGCGCCCGGCAACGTAACTCATGACGTAGAACATGGTGCCGAGGACGCTGTCGTCCGTGCACAGGCAAAGCGGCCGCGCCACGGGCACGCCGCTGCCGTGCAAGGCACTGATGACGCGGAACTCGCGGTCCACAGCGTGCGCCGAGGGCAGCAACTGACCCGCGGGCTTCCTGCGCAACACGTACTGCGCACCGCCCCCGGCGTTGAGCAGGAAAGTGGGATTGGATTGTCCGCCACGGAATTGCTGCACTTCGAGCGGGCCGGTAAAGCCTGGGATATGCCCGGACAGATAGCGCGCGAGCGCCTCGGTATCGAAGCGCTGCCGCCCCGCGACCGGCATGGTCCCGGCGAACTCCTCCCCGGCCATCTAGCTGTACTTCGCGAGCTCGAGCGTACCGATCTGGTTGCGATGCACTTCGTTCGGCCCGTCGGCGATGCGCAGCGAGCGCGCGTGCGCGTAGGCGTGCCCGAGGTGGAAATCATCGCAAAGGCCGGCGGCACCATGCGCCTGGATCGCCCAGTCCACCACCTGGCAGGCCGCATCGGCGGCGGCGATCTTCACCATCGCGATCTCGGCGCGCGCCGCTTTATTCCCCACCGTGTCCATCATCCACGCGGCTTTCAGCACCAGCAGGCGCGCCTGATCAATACGGATACGGGATTCGGCGATGCGCTCGAGGGTCACAGATTGCTCAGCGATCGCCCGCCCGAAGGCGCTGCGCGCCTTGACCCGCCGGCACATTTTTTCCAGTGCCCGCTCGGCAAGGCCGATGACGCGCATGGCGTGATGAATGCGCCCGGGACCCAGGCGTCCCTGGGCGATTTCAAATCCGCGCCCCTCGCCGAGCAACAGATTCGTCACCGGCACGCGAACGTCGTGGAAATCGATTTCCATGTGTCCGTGCGGCGCATCGTCAAAGCCCAACACCGACAGGTGCCTGAGGATGGTGATGCCGGGGGTATCGCGGGGCAGGAGGATCATGGATTGCTGGCGATGCTTCGGGGCGCCCGGGTCCGTCTTGCCCATGAAAATGAAAAGCNNAGGCTCCACCATTTGCGTCCATTGACGACGTACGAGTCGCCGTCACGCACGATGGAACTTTCAATGTTGGTGGCATCGCTCGAGGCCACGCGCGGTTCGGTCATGGCGATGGCCGAGCGGATCTTGCCTGCCAGCAGCGGTTCGAGCCACTCACGCTTCTGGGCGGGAGTGCCGTAACGCTCGAGCGTCTCCANNCGGCACCGTGATGCGAGTCCGGCAGAAACAGGTTCCACAGCCCCGCGGCGCGCGCCTTGTCCCGCAGCGGCTCCAGCAGCGGCGGGTCCTCCCAGCGATTGCCCTGCGCCACCTGCGTGTAATAGCGCTCCTCGTTCGGGTAGACGTGCTCGTCCATGAAGGCGCCGAGCCGCTTGAGGTAATCCTGCGCCTTGGCGCTGTGCTGGAAGTCCACGGCCTCACCTCCTTCAAGCAATGAGGGGCACGACTTTGCCCTTCGCCTTGTGGTGCACTGCCTTCAGGCAGTGCTTCTTTGCCGCACGGCCTCGTAGAGCAGCATGCCGGCGGCCACCGAAACGTTGAGACTTTCGACCGAGCCCAGCTGCGGCAGGCTCACCAGGAAATCGCAGTTCTGCTGCGTCAGGTGCCGCAGGCCCGCGCCTTCTGCGCCCAGCACCAGCACCACCGGCCCCTTGAGGTCGGTTTCGTGCGCCGCCTTGGGTGCCGCAGCGTCCGCACCGACCACCCACAGGCCGGCCTGCTTGAGCAGTTTCAGCGTGCGCACGAGATTGGTCACGGCGACCACCGGTGTCGTTTCGGCAGCACCCACGGCGACCTTGCGCACGGTGGGCGTCAGCTGCGCCGCGCGGTCGCGCGGCACGACGACGGCGAGCGCCCCGCAGGCGTCCGCCGTGCGCAGGCAAGCGCCGAGATTGTGTGGATCCTGCACGCCGTCGAGTGCCAGCAGCAGCGGTGCCGTGGAACTCTGCAGCGCGGTCAGCAGATCATCTTCGGTCCACGGCGCAAGCGGCGTGATGTCCGCCGCGACGCCCTGGTGCGCAACTTCCCCCAGCAGCTTTTTCAGCGACTGTGCGTCGAGGCGCTGCACCGGCGTGTGGTGGCGCCGTGCCAGCTCCTCGATGGCGCGTACCCGCGGGTCATCACGCCGCTCGGCAAGCCGCACCGACTGCACGCGCGCCGGATGCCGCTCGAGGATGGTGCGCACCGCATGCACTCCGTAAATGGTTTCGGTGCCCAAAGGCCACTATGCCTCTTCCGCCAGCGACAGATCGACGAGTCCCTCGATGGGGTTCACGGCCGTGACCACGACCCGGATGTGATCCCCGGTCCCGAGCCGCCGGCCGCTGCGCGCGCCGCGCCACCCATGGCCATCGTCCTCCATGACATAGCGGTCGTCACGCAGGTTGTCGATGTGCAGCAGACCATCGACCGCCACGTCCAGGATCTGCACGAAGCAGCCGAACTCGACCACGGTGGTGATCAGCCCCTGAAAAGTCTGCCCGATGCGCTCCTTTAAATAGGTGCACTTGAGGAAGCCGGAGACATAGCGATCCGCCTCGTCCGCGCGCTTCTCCAGTTTTGAGGTGCTGTCGCCCAGATGAGCCAGCTCACTCCCCTCATAGCGCACCGCCGAGCCGCCCTTGGCCCCGATCAGGGCCTTCAGGGTCCGATGCACCAGCAGATCCGGGTAGCGGCGGATGGG
>PMHN01000178.1:174-6897 GCA_003156695.1 Gammaproteobacteria bacterium | reverse complement strand
TCGGTGGATGCGGCGTCTTCCGCGATTGCCTACAGGACCCATGATCTTGTGTTCACGCAGGTCGTCATCTCCCAGGGAGCCACCCGCGTCCAGGCCGACCACGCGCACGCTACCGGCCTTGACTTCGCCAACAGCCGCTGGACATTCGACGGCAACGTGCACATCGATGGGGCGGAGCACGGCACCCTGCGCTCCGACGCCGCGGTCGTGGAGTTCCGTGACAATCACATCGCGCGCGCCACCGTCACCGGCAAGCCAGCCGAGTTTGAGCAAAAGCGCACGGACTCCGACCAGGTGGCGCGGGGTCACGCGGACGAGATCGTGTACGACGTGGATGCCGGCACCGTGCGCTTCACGGGCAACGCCTGGCTGTCGAGCGGTCCGCAGGAGATTTCAAATCCCATGCTGGTGTACAACGTGCGCGAGCAGAAGGTGGAGGCGCCCGCCTCCCCCGGCACCGGCCAGCGCGTTCACATCGTGATCGGAGACCATGGCCCCGCGAAGCCCGACCCCGGCAAACCAGCGCCCGGATCCAGCCCCCAGCCATGACCTCCCTCACAGCCACCGGCCTGGCCAAGAGCTACAAGTCGCGCCAGGTCGTACGCGATCTGTCGCTGGAACTATCGAGCGGCGAGGTGGTGGGGCTGCTCGGGCCGAATGGCGCCGGCAAGACGACTGCCTTTTACATGATCGTGGGACTGGTTCTGTGCGATGCAGGCCGCATCACGCTCGGGGACATCGACGTGACGCTCCTGCCCATGCACCGCCGCGCACAACTGGGTCTCGGCTACCTGCCGCAGGAAGCCTCGGTGTTCCGCAACATGTCGGTGGAACACAACGTAATGGCGATTCTCGAGACGCGCGCAGACCTCGAGCGTGCGGCGCGCGAGCAACGCCTGGAGCAGTTGCTCGAGGAGCTGCGTATCGGGCACGTGCGCAAGGCTTCCGGGATTTCGCTGTCGGGCGGTGAACGGCGGCGTGTGGAGATTGCACGGGCACTCGCGGCTGAGCCCCGGTTCATGCTGCTGGATGAGCCTTTTGCAGGCGTCGATCCCCTGTCGGTGCTCGACATCCAGCGCATCATCCGCGAACTCACACACCGGGGAATCGGGGTGCTGATTACTGACCATAATGTCCGCGAAACGCTCGGTGTTTGCGGGCGCGCGTACATCGTCAATCAGGGTACTGTAATCGCCTCTGGCAGTGCCGAAGAAGTCCTTGCCAACCCCCAAGTCCGTGAGGTGTACTTGGGTGAGTCCTTCCGGCTTTGAGGCTTGCCTGTTGAGGAACGGCTGCCGGTCAGCCTTCCGCGGTCAACCATGCTGAAACCCTCTCTGCAGCTGAAGCTTGGTCAGACTCTGACCATGACACCACAGCTGCAGCAGGCCATCCGCCTCCTGCAGATGCCCGCACTGGAACTGCAGGCGCACATCCGGGAACTGCTGGAAACCAACGTGATGCTCGAGCCCGAGGAGGGCGAAAGCACGGGCGTCTTCGAGACCGTGGTCACCGCCGGGGAGTCGCAGGCGCCGCCGCGTGCCGAGAACCCCGTCGAGGTGCTCGACGAGGGCTGGGGTGAACGCAGCGTCGGGCCGGCCGAAACGCCCTGGAGTGCCGACGAGGATGAGCGGCAGCAGGAATACGCGGACACGGCCGGTCAGTCGCTGCAGGATCACCTGTTGTGGCAGCTGGAACTGGCGAGCCTGGCGCCGCGGCAACTCGCCATTGCGCGTGCCATCGTCGATGCCATCAGCGACGACGGCTACCTCACCGAGTCGCTCGAGGAAATCGCCGGCACGCTGCGCCCGGAACTGGAGTGCCCGCAGGCCGAGATTGAAACCGCGCTCACCGACGTGCAGTCGCTCGATCCTCCCGGGGTCGGTGCGCGCTCCGTGGGCGAGTGCATCGAGCTGCAGTTACGGCAGCTCGATCCGGCGACGCCGGGCCACAACACGGCGCTGGAGATCGCCCGCCACCATCTGGACCTGGTCGCGCAGCGCGAGCTGTCGCTGCTGCGGCGCGAGCTGCGCACCACCGAAGAGGAAATCGCCGCGGCGCTGGCGCTGGTGCGCTCGTGCCACCCGCGCCCGGGGGCCACCGTCAGTGCCGGTAAGGCCGAGTACGTCGTGCCGGATGTGTTCGTGCGCCGCACCGACCACGGCTGGGGCGTGGAAATCAACGCCGCGACGCTGCCGCGGGTGCGCCTGAACCAGGGCTATGCCGGCCTCATCGGCCGCACCGCCAGCCACGCCACCATGCGGGCGCAGCTGCAGGAGGCGCGCTGGCTGCTGAAGAGCCTGGAAATCCGCCACGAAACGCTCATGAAGGTTGCGCGCTCCATCGTCGAGCGGCAAACCGCTTTCCTCGATCACGGCGAGGAGCACATGCGCCCGATGATCCTCAAGGACATCGCCGAAGCGGTCGCCATGCACGAGTCGACCATCTCGCGCGTCACTTCCGGCAAGTACATGCACACTCCGCGGGGGGTGTTTGAACTGCGCTACTTTTTTTCCAGCCAGGTCGAGGGTGTCGACGGCTCCGGCACCTCCTCGACCGCGATTCGCGCCAAGATCAAAAAGCTCATCAAGGACGAGAATCCGCACGACCCGCTGAGCGACGGCCGCATCGCCGAGCTGCTCTCCGGGGAAGGGATACCGGTGGCCCGTCGCACGGTCGCGAAATACCGCGAAGCCATGGGACTTGCCACCTCCAATGAGCGCCGCCGGGCGGGTTTGCAGCAGATGTAAGCGACAACGGATATACCTCCAACCAACAGGAGACGACTATGCAGCTCAACGTCACCGGGCACCACGTCGAAGTCACTCCCTCGCTGCGCGGCTATGTTCTGAAGAAGCTCGAGCGCATCGGCCGGCATTTTGAACAGGTCATCGACGTGCACTGCGTGTTGACAGTGGAGAAGCTGCGACAGAAGGCCGAAGCGACTCTGCGCGTGAGCGGCAGCGCCATCCACGCGGACGCGACCGAGGAGGACATGTACGCGGCCATCGACCTGCTGGCGGATAAGCTCGACCGCTGCCTGAAGAAGCACAAGGAAAAGCTTCACGACCACCACGCAGCGCAAGTGCGGCGCTCGCTGCGGGCATAAGCCCTGCCGTGCGCATCATCATTCTCAGCGGGCTGTCCGGGTCGGGAAAGAGCGTGGCGCTGCACATGCTCGAGGACCTCGGCTTTTACTGCATCGACAACATCCCCGCCGCCCTGCTGAAGCCTTTCATCTCCTACACGGTTCGCACCCCCGGCAGCACCTACCAGCGCACCGCCATCGGCCTCGACGCGCGCAACACCACCGCGGAAATCGCCACCGTGCCGCAGCTGATCGACGAGTTGAAACGCAGCGGCATGCAGTGCGAGGTGATCTACCTCACCGCCGCCGAGGACGAGCTGCTGCGGCGCTTCGCGGAAACCCGGCGCAAGCACCCGCTGAGCCGCGACGACGTCAGCCTGCGCGAGGCGATGACTCTCGAGCGCCAGTTGCTCGAGCCGATCCTGCTGGTGGCGGACCTGGTGATCGACACCTCACGCATGGGGGTGCACGCGCTGCGCGATATCATGCACCGGCGCGTCGCGGTGCGCGTCGGACGGCTGTCGATCACCTTCGAGTCCTTCGGCTTCAAGCACGGCATTCCGGGCGAAGCGGACTTCGTGTTCGATGCGCGTGCACTGCCCAACCCTTACTGGGAGCCTGGGCTGCGCGCCCTCACCGGCCGCGATACGGAGGTCATCCGCTTTCTGGAGACGCACACCAACGTCGCGCGGCTCATCGAGGATATCGCAGGTTTCATGCGGGCGCGGGTGCCAGAGTACCAGGCGAGCAACCGTGGCTACCTCACCGTGGCGGTGGGCTGCACCGGCGGGCAACACCGCTCGGTGTACATCGTCGATCGCCTGGCGGAAGTGTTCGCCGCCGAGTTCAGCAACGTCACGGCGCGGCACAACAACCTGCCGGGCGCGCAGCTGTTTCACCCGGGTCCCCGCGCGGTGACCGCCAGCACCGGCTCCTGAGCTCATCTGCGCGACCGCAACTGGCCCAACACATAGCCGGCAAAAACCACGCTTTTTGCCGGCGGGCGCGAGCGTGCTGACCGCTTGGCCTGCCGGAAGCGCCGCAGGGGCTTGCGGCCAATCTAAGTAGCCTGCGTCACCCCGGCGGCGGTCATGACGGCCGGCAGCTTCTCGCCGCTCATGAACGCCAGCAGCGCCCCGCGCGCCTCCATGGCATCACGGTAGCCAAGCTCGATGAGGGCGCGGGTGTAGCCGGCCTCGAACATCAGATAGCTTGCCAGCTGCATCCCTGAAGGCGCGCGGCCGCCGATGACGCGCAGCAGCGCGCGCAGTCCCCGCGGCATCTCGTGGGCGTGGCGCGCGGCGATCTCGCGTGGATCGATGCTCGGCGCGAGCATCAGCGTCTGCACGCTGTGCTCGCCGCGCGTGGCTTGCGGCGCGTTCTGCACCAGCGAGTTGATGCGCTGCAGTTGTTCCAGGTCGCCATAGATCGTGTCGGTGAACAGCGTGTCGAGCATGTAGCCGAAGATCTCGCCGGGGGTTGGCATGCTGGTTTGCAGGCGATTTACGTTCACGCCGGCGTCGCGGCGCGCGCGTACGCCGATGATGAGCAGGCGGTCCGCGCCCAGATGGATCGCAGGACTCAAGGGGTGCAGCTGCCGCATGGCGCCGTCGCCGAAGTAGTCGCCCTCGATCTGCATCGGCGGAAACAACAGCGGAATCGCCGTGCTCGCCATCAGGTGATCGAGCGTCATTTCGGTCCGACACCCAATCCGCTGCACCCGGGACCAGTCCGCGACCGAGTCGACGGCGTCGTAGAACGCCACCGACTGGCCGGTGGTGTAGCTGGTGGCGCACAGCGCAAACGCATGCAGGTGCCCGCGCGCGATGCTGCGGCGGATGCCGGCGCAATCGACGTGCACACCGAGCAGCTCGCGCAGCGGGCTATTGTCGAGCATGGACCTCGGGGGTGAAAGCACCAGCCCCCCGGAGATCAGCGCCAGAACCCAGTGCGCCCCGGCGCGCATCATGTGCTGCGCATCCACATGAAAGACCTGGCCGGAGCGGAAATTGGCCCACACCCGCTCGAGTCCCGCGACTGCGCGCCGCCACTGGTGCGCCTCGGCCGCCAGTACGCTCGCCGCCACCGCTCCGGCCGAAGTGCCGACGATCACCTGGAAGGGATTGCGGGCGCGCGGCAACATCTCCGCCAGCGCCAGCAACACGCCAACCTGGTAGGCCGAACGCGCGCCACCGCCCGTCAGCACCAGCCCGACAGTCGGGCGGTAGCCGGTTCGAGACGCAGTTTCGCTCAGGCCATCCATAGTGCATACACCGCGCCTATTATCAGACTCCGGGCGGCTGATCCTGTGTGACGGGCGTCGCGGCGGCGGCCGGGCGCGCCGTCCCCACCCGGCTTATGGGGCGCTGCAGTTCACGGATGGCAAGCTCGAGCCCCGCAATCGTAAGCGGAAACATCCGCTCGCCAACCAGCCCGCGGGCGATCCGTACCGACGGTGTGTGCTGCCAGCGCGCCTCGAGCTCCGGGTTCAGCCACACCAGGCGCGGAAAAGTCGCGCACAGGCGTTGCATCCACAGTGCGCCCGCCTCCTCATTCCAGTGCTCGATGCTGCCGCCCGGCTGCACGATCTCGTAGGGACTCATGGTTGCGTCCCCGACCACGATGGCGCGGTAGTCGTGGCCATAGGTGCGCAGCACCTGCTGCGTCGGGATGCGCGCCGAGTGGCGGCGGCTGTTGTCCTTCCACAGATTCTCATAGGGGAAATTGTGGAAGTAGAAATGCTCCAGGTGTTTGAACTCGCTGCGCGCCGCCGAAAACAACTCCTCGCACACGCGCACGTGATCGTCCATGGAACCGCCGACGTCGAGGAACAACAGCACCTTCACGGCGTTGTGGCGCTCGGGGACCAGCTTCAGGTCGAGTAAGCCGGCGTTGCGGGCGGTGGCATCGATGGTGCCCTCCAGATCGAGCTCATCCGCCGCGCCCTCACGCGCGAACCTGCGCAGCTTGCGCAGAGCGAGCTTCAGGTTGCGCGTTCCGAGTTCGACGCGGTCGTCGAAATTGCGGAATTCGCGGCGCTCCCACACCTTCACGGCCCGGCGCTCGCGCGAGACATCCTGGCCGATGCGGATCCCCTCCGGGTTGAAGCCGTTGGCACCGAAGGGTGAGGTGCCGCCGGTACCGATCCATTTGCTGCCACCGGCGTGGCGCTCGCGTTGCTCGCGCAGCCGCTGCGCCAGGGTTTCCAGGAGCTTGTCCCAGCCGCCCAGCGCCTCGATCTGCNNCGCCCAGCGCCTCGATGCGGCGTTTTTCCTCTGCCGACAACACCCGCGCCACCAGCCCCTGCAGCCACTCGGCCGGCACCTCTGCGAGCAGCTGCTCGAACAGGCCTTCGGCGCCCTCGAAGACCTCGCCAAAGGCGCGGTCGAAGCGGTCGTAGTGGCGTTCGTCCTTCACGACGCAGGCACGGGAGAGCCAGTAGAACTCCTGCGCCGAGAGCTGCGCGACGCGCTGCTGCAGCGCCTCCAGCAGCGTCAGAAACTCGGTGATCGAAACCGGCACCCCGGCGGCACGCAGCGCAAAGAAGAAGCGCACCAGCATGGCAGGCGCGCCTTCAGCGCACGCGGCGGTGCATGAACACGAGCTGCTCGAACAGGTGTACGTCCTGCTCGTTCTTG
>PMHN01000178.1:0-125 GCA_003156695.1 Gammaproteobacteria bacterium | reverse complement strand
CGCCCGCAGCGCCTCGGCGAGCAGCTCCTTCTTCAAATGCGGGTAGTGCACGTCGACGATGGCGCGCATGGTTGCTTCGTCCGGAAAGCGGATGAAATGGAAAAAGCAGCGGCGCAGGAACGCGT
>PMHN01000202.1 GCA_003156695.1 Gammaproteobacteria bacterium | reverse complement strand
AATCCGAACCTCAAGATTTTCATCTACAACCTCATCGAGGCGGAAACGAACCCTCCAAGTGCGATGGGTGAGAGTGACCCCGACATAGCGAGCATTCCGTGGTGGGCACTGACGTCCTGGCCCGACGGTTCTCGCGTAGAGACTGGTGGCAGCGGTCATTACGCCGTCAACATCACGACGAAGACGAGGCTGCTCAACGGTCAGAGTTATCCGCAATGGAGAGCGGGGAAGGATTACTCGTCGTTCCTGGACCCCAATCCCTCGGTTGCTGGTCTCTATATCGACGACTTCAATTACGAGCCGCCAGTCACCGCCGACTATGCGCAGAGCGGTAGTAGTCAAAGTCCAAGCACCGCAGGGCCCATGTGGCGCGCGGGCTATGTGACCTATGTCAAGGCCTTGAGAGCTTTGGCCCCCGCTTCCCAGCAGCTCGTCATAGGCAACCTCGCGACTTGGNNTCTCCAACACCCGTGTTGAATGGCGGGGTGATGGAATCCATCATCGGACAGAGCTACAGCGTCGAGACCTTTTCGGGCTGGAAGGGGATGATGGCGTACTACAGTTACGTCATGGCCTCCGTAGCGGCTCCCAAGTTGGTCACGTTCAATCAGGACGCCATCAGCACAACCGACTATCAGGGCTTCCGGTATGGCTTCGCTTCGTGCCTTTTGGGCAATGCCTATTACTACAGTGACGATGCCGAAAATTACAACGATTTCCTCACTTATGACGAATACAGCTTCAAGCTGGGCACTGCCAGTACTGCCGCTTTGGTGTTTCCCGGCGCTACTGCCTACCAGCATGGGGTATATCGCCGGGATTTCGCGAACGGCATCGCGCTCGTGAACCCCAAAGGCAACGGCACTCAGACCGTAACTTTGGAAACGAGCTACAAACACCTCTCAGGAACGCAGGACCCGACGGTCAACAATGGGCAGACCGTGACCAGCGTGACCTTGCAGGACCGCGATGGCGTGATCTTGGCGCGCATAACCCCATAGCCCCGCAAGCCGTGCCGGATGGCGCCGACTCTCACGGATATCGGCCGCCGGGGACGCAGTTCAACGCCTACGGAATGTCGGCAGCAGGGGTTTAAGGCGCTGTAATGCCGCTCTGGCTTCTTCCACGCGCGCCCCGAGGACCAGCACCGCAAAGAGGACACTGTAGAGGATCGCTCCCACGGCATCTCCAAGAATACTTGCGCGCCATGCGGCGGTGATGCCAAAGGCGAAGATAGCAGCGCCGGCAGCGCACAAAGCGACTTTCACGAGCGCCGTCCACGGCAGCAGTCCGCGCAAGCCGCAGCCGTACAGCTGGCTCACGCGAAACCCGAAGCAGATCGTTTGGACGATACTGGCGACCCCGAGCGCAATCGCCGCCCCCACAACGCCCATCAGCGGCAACAGCACCGCCAGAACGAGGCCATTTACCAGCCCGGCCAGCACGCCGATCGTAACAAACGAGCGTGTGCGATTGATCGCGCGCAACAGTAGTGAAAAGTCGAAGCACGCAAGCACGATGACCAGCGCGTACCACTGCAGCACTGGAATGGCTGGGCGGTATGCGGCGCCGAACGCTTTCAAAACAAACGGCTCTGCGTACCAGGTCACGATGGCGGCGCACGGGAAGAGCAACAGGCAGTTCATGACCGTTGCCCGATGCCAAAGCCGCAACGCCGCCCCCGGTTCACGCAGACGCACCAATTCGGGCAACAGCACGGTCGAGATGGAATTTCGCAACACCAGAATGATGGGGTCGGCGTAAGTGCCGATGGTGAAGTGCGCCAGGGCCACGGCGCCCAAGACTCTCACGATGACCAGGTTGCCGAGGTTCCGGCTGATAATTTGCAGCAGAGCGGATATGCCGAAGGGCACACAGAACTGCAACTGTTCGCGCCGTATATTCTCAATCGGCGGTTCGAGACCTGAGCGATCTGCAGACCTCCACGCAACCAGCGCACCTGCGAAGCGCAACCCTTCGAGCACGATCAGAGACCAGATAATTGCCCAAACGCTCTTGGTCACGATCGCCACGGATACGACCACGCACATGCGCGCCAGCAGTCGGAGGCCGGAATACACAAATACGGGAAACGTCCGATGCGTGGCGATCCAAAAGCTCTCCCACCAGTCCAGGTTCACGAACAGCAGGACATAGAGCACCACCGGCACCAGATAGGGTCCCACGAGACCGGCGGGTATCAGAAGGTGAGCAACGATCACCACGCTGACGGTCAACAAGCTGACGAAAGCCGTGAGGTGGGTGGTTTCGCGTACCACTCGCCATATGCTTGCCGGATACAGTGGCACGAAATAGAGGAGGCTGTCGCCAATTGCGAAAGCAGCGGCCGTTTGAACCAGCGAGGCGTACAACAGGAACTCGCGGTACCGCCCAAAGTCATTCACGGTCAGAAAACGCACCAGAATGATGGGACTGATGATCATCAGCCCATAGTTGGCTATCCGCGAAACGGACAGGATGGCTACCTGACGGGTAAGTCCGGGCATATTGGATTGCGCTCGGTTAGCGGCGTGACGGTGGAGAGGGGCCAATCGGGCGTGCGCACGGCGTCACGCGGCAGAGTCTATCAATGCGCCCCGTGCAATTCAGCTACGATTAGCAGGACTCGAGTAACAAAGACAACCGACCGATCTACAAATGTGCGGCATCGCCGGATACTTCTCGACCCGCGCCCGCGATGATCTGAGCCAGGCGCTGCGGCGAATGACGGCTGCGATTTCGCACCGTGGGCCGGACGATGTTGGCTACTTCGAGAGCACGACCGCCGATGGCGGCGTCCGCGTTGGGCTGGGTCATCGCCGGCTATCCATCATTGATCTGTCCACCGGTCATCAGCCGCTCGGCAATGCAGACGGCTCGGTGCAGATCGTATTCAACGGCGAGATCTACAACTTCGAGGCACTGCGCGCCGAGCTGAGCGCGCGCGGCTACGTGTTCCGCACCCGTTCGGATACCGAAGTCATCGTGCACGCATATGAGCGGTGGGGTACGGACTGCGTGTCGCGGTTGCGCGGCATGTTCGCGTTTGCGATCTGGGACGCGCGCCTTGGTCGGCTGTTTCTGGCACGGGACCGCTTTGGCAAGAAGCCGCTGTTCGTGTATTCGCGGGATGGGGTGCTGCTGGCCGCCTCAGAGATCAAGTCACTGCTGCAGTTTCCGGGCGTGACCCCGCGTGTCAATCACGCCGCGCTCTGGGACTACTTCCGCTATCGCTACGTGCCCGGCCCGGCAACTCTCTTTGCCGGCGTACGCAAGCTCATGCCGGGAAGCTGGATGCTGTGCGACGCCAATGGCACGACGGAGTCCAGATACTACCTGCCACCCGATGGGCTGCGCCTGCAGGCGGCGGCCCGCTGCGCCGACCCCGTCGGCGGATTTCTCGAGCTGCTCGAGGAATCGGTTCGTATCAGGATGATGTCCGACGTGCCCTTTNNGAGGCATTGACTCGTCGGCGGTGGTCGGCCTGATGGCACGGCATTCGAGCCTGCCGGTGAAGACCTTCTCCGTCGGCTTTGCCGAAGCCGCCTACAGCGAGCTGGGGCATGCGAAGACCATTGCCGAGCTTTTCAGGACTGAACACCACGAGCTCGTGGTCTCGCAGGCGCATTTGCTGGATCATCTGCCTGCCCTAACGCGATTCCGCGACGCGCCAGTTGCCGAGCCGTCAGACATTCCCATTTACCTGCTCGCCAGGGAGGCGCGCCGCACCGTCAAAATGGTGCTGACCGGCGAAGGCTCGGATGAGGTGCTGGGAGGTTATCCAAAGCACGTCTACGACAGATACGCGGTGCAGTACCAGCGGCTGCCGTCAGGGTTACGCCACGGCCTGATCGAGCCGGTGGTCCAGGCGCTGCCGTACCGCTTTCGCCGCGCCAAGACAGCGATCGTCAATCTCGGTATCGAGTCGCGAGCCAAGCGCATGCCCCGCTGGTTTGGTGCGCTCACCGACGACGGCTGCGCAGACCTGCTGAGGCTCCCGCCTCCCCCGGATGGCACGCAAGCCGAGCCGTTGCCCGTCGCACCCGGTGACTCGGCACTCCGCGCGATTCTGTTTTTCGACCAGACAAGTTGGCTGCCGGATAACCTGCTCGAACGCGGGGATCGCATGACTATGGGCGCCTCAATCGAAGCCCGCATGCCGTTCCTCGACCACGAGCTCGCAGCGTTCGTCTCCGCGCTGCCGGACGCTTGGCGGGTGCGCGGATTCACGACCAAGCGTGTGTTGCGGCTCGCCATGCGTCGCCTGCTCCCCACGCGAATCCTGCAACGGCCCAAGGTGGGCTTTCGCGTACCGGTCAACGAATGGTTCCGCACGTCGATGCGGGACTATCTGCTCGAACATCTCACGGGCGCCGACGCGCGCACCCGCGACTACTATCGACCCGAGGAGCTGCAGCGCGTCCTGCGGGAGCACATCGACGGTCGTCAGAACCACGAAAAGCTGTTGTGGTGCCTGCTTAATCTCGAGATCTGGCAGCGCGAATACAACCTGTGAGGCCGCGGCACCCCGACTATGAGGCGGCGCCGCGAGAAGCTTCCGGCTTTACCGCGACCAGGCGGCAGTTATCGAACAGCCGTCGCAGCTGCGTCCGGTTCAGGAATGCACGCGCCCGCTCGAGCGGCTGACGCACCAGCCACCGCTCGAACGCCAGCAGCGCCAGGGTAGGCACGCGGTAGTAATAGTCGCGGACGGTGCTGTAGAACGTGACCTGCTCGAACCCACACTCGCGAAACAAGGCGATCAGCTCCCCGTTGGTGTACTCACGCAGGTGGAAACCCGTCGCGACGGCGTCGAAGCCGCGTGAGACGTCATGCGGACCCGTCAGGCGGTTGGGCGTCTGACATACGTAGATGCCGCCGGGCTTTAGTGCACGGTTCAGGTTGAGGAGCTGGGCACGCGCGTCATCCGGGTGCAGGTGCTCCATCAGCTGGTTGCTGTAGGCAACGTCGATCGAGCCCGGAGGCACGGGAATCGAGGTGCCATCCGACAGGATCAACTCCAGATTATCGCGGCGGCGGTNNAAATTTGCGCACGCGCTTGGCCACTTCGAAAGTCAGGGCGCAATCTCCGGGGCCGACCTCGAGGTAGGTCGTGTCCTTGCCGATGAAGCGGCTGAGAAATTGCAGTTGTCTGCCGATCGCCTCCTCGGTTTCGGCGGGCGACACCTTGCGGGTGAGCTGCGGGTGGTGTGGCACGCGGCGGTACATTTCGTCGTACAGCTTGCGATACAGCTCCCGACGTTCCTCCGCCGTGCCGCCGCGCAGCTGCGCCGCGAGCGCCTTCTCAACCTCGTAGTGTTCGCGAACCTGTTCGGCAGGGCGCGGCGCCTCCTGCACCTGTGGCCTTCGCGACCGCCGCAACTCGCGCCCCTCCCGCATGCGGATCAGACAGGCGCCGGTGCCGCGGGCAGGCTCATCGCGATCCGCCCGAGCGTCGAGAGATAGGGGGCGACAATCTGGTCCTCACCGTAGCGCCGCGCCATGTACGCCCGGCAGCGCGCGCTGACTTCGAGCCAAGCTTGCGAGTCGGTCGTGAGAGCCTCGGCGGCGCGTGCCATCTCATGGAGACTCGCCACTGCGTGGCCCAGACCCTCGCGTCGGATGACGCCGTCGGGGTCGAAGAATGAAACGACCGGTATCCCGCGGACCCAAGCCTGCAGAAAGGTATTCGGAAATCCCTCGAACTCCGATGTATTGACAAACACGCGCGCGCGATCGAACACCTGGTTGGTGGCTCGGTACGGCAGCTGGCCTTGGAATGTCAGGTTGCCGACGCGTGCGGCGCAAGCGCTGATATGTCGGTATAGATTGCCGGTCTTCGGCACCGCGCCACCGATCATGGTCGCGCTGCAGCCGGGCAGGCGTTGCGCGAGGTCGAGAAATATCTCCGGGCGTTTCCAGTGTTGGATGTTGCTGACCCACAGCAGCGAAATATTGCGCTCCGCAGACGGCAGAACCCGCTCGGGTACATCGACGAGTGAAGCAGTAAGCGAGCTGTCCACGCCGTAGTTGTTGCGCAGCAGCTCCTGCTGCCTGACGCTTTGGGCAAGAATCGCCCCGGCGTGACGCAATCCGTATTCGTACAGCTTCCGATCGCGCCAAAAAGAGATCAGGAGCCGACGGGGGTCGCAGTCAGCATCGCTCGCGACCCGGAAGATCATGCGGCGGCCGTTCCTGGCAGCCCACATCGCAACCTGCCCGACCTGCGCGCCTGCACAGCTCACGTAGTAAACATCGGCGTCCGCGCGTCGCAGTGCCGCACACAGCTTGGTCCAGCGCGGATGCACGAAGCGCACGACCGGGATGCCCTCATGGGCGCTGTAGGCCTTGTAGGTCCGCACTCCGTCCCAGATCGCGCCATCCGGCTGCCCGTAGTCTCCGACAACCATCGAAACCGCAAAGCCCCGCCGTACGAGCGCCTTGGCGAGCAGCGTCTGCTGCAACTGTGCCCCGCCGATTCGGTGCTGCTCGAACTCGGGGGCCAATAGGGGAAGATTTTCGATGCCAACGAAGCAGATGCGGGCCGACGTCATAGTATTGCGCAGCGAACGGAATCAGGGTTGAAACATTACTTTGGGCAGACTAGCAGCCCCAGCTGTGTTAAGCGTTATCGCGTGTTCGGGCAGTTGCTGCCGCGGCTCGTGCAGCATCTGCTTGATACTACCGTAATTTAGGGGCGGTGACCTGCGTGGGTTGGCGCTGCCAACGGC
>PMHN01000180.1 GCA_003156695.1 Gammaproteobacteria bacterium | reverse complement strand
TGTGACGCTCTGCGGCTTGGAGAGTCCTGCCACCGCTGATCACCTACAATCTCCAGGATCCTCGCCAAAAAGATATTACGCGATGAGTGACACCGCCACGGTTGAGCGTTCCGTCAATCTGTTCGCCCTTTCGATCATTGCAGTCTTTGTGGGCGTAGTGACCGGATTTGGAGCGGTATTCTTTCGCGCGTTGATCGCAGTCGTTCACAACGCTCTCTTCTTGTGTCGCTTCTCCCTAATCTATGACGCCAACGTCTACACGCCGCCGTCCCCTTGGGGTGCGTTAGTCATTTTCGTCCCCGTCATTGGCGGCATAGCGGTGGTTTTTCTTGTCAGGACGTTTGCGCCGGAGGCGCGCGGACATGGCGTCCCGGAGGTGATGGACGCGATCTTCTACAAGGAGGGGCGCATCCGTCCGGTGGTGGCGGCGGTGAAGTCACTGGCCTCAGCACTGGCGATTGGAAGCGGATCGGCCGTCGGGCGCGAGGGACCCATCATTCAGATCGGCGCGTCCCTGGGGTCGAGCATTGGCCAGATCATTCGGCTTGAGGCGTGGCAGCGCATCACGCTCGTCGCGGCCGGCGCGGGCGCCGGCATCGCTGCCACCTTTAACACCCCGATCGGGGGGGTCATCTTCGCCATCGAACTCATGATGCCGGAGGTGAGCACACGGACCTTTTTGCCTGTGGCGCTCGCGACCGGAACCGCGACGTTCATCGGCCGGATTTTCTTCGGTCCCCGGCCGGCCTTCGACGTACCCGCTCTCGGCACCCTATCCGTTCACCCCTCTGCGATATACGTGCTGGCGCTGTACGCAATTCTCGGCGTTGCGGCGGGTGTTGCGGCTGCGGGTTTTATCCGCGGGCTGCATCTGGCCGAGGATCAATTCGATCGCATCACGAACCCGTACCTGCGTCACGCGATCGGCATGAGCATCGTCGGTACAATGATGTACGCATTTCTGCGCTTTAGCGGCCACTATCGGATCGAAGGCGTCGGCTATTCGACGATACAGGACGTCCTCATGGGTGGACTGGCTGCGGCTCCATTCCTGGCGCTACTTTCTGCCGCGAAAGTTGTCGCAACATCGCTAAGCCTTGGGTCGGGGTCATCGGGCGGAATTTTCTCACCATCGCTGTTCATGGGCGCGACACTCGGTGGCGCGTTTGGTGCGCTCTGTCACCTGCTGTTCCCAACCGCTGACATCAGTGTTCCGGCTTTCGCGACGGTCGGTATGGCGGCGATGGTGGGTGGCGGCACAGGCGCCGCGATGACGGCCGTCACCATGATCTTCGAGATGACGCTGGATTACGG
The DNA here is from genome assembly GCA_003156695.1 of Gammaproteobacteria bacterium. GTDB lineage: Bacteria > Pseudomonadota > Gammaproteobacteria > Steroidobacterales > Steroidobacteraceae > 13-2-20CM-66-19. The sequence goes on along the minus strand of PMHN01000180.1, from coordinate 8,867 downwards.
CATTGTGATGCCGATGATCATCGCGGTTGCGATCAGTATCGGCTGCCGGCGTGTCCTTTCGCGTGAAAACATATACACGATAAAGCTCCTCGCGCGGCGGCACTTCATTCCAAAAGCCCTGCATGCAAACATGTTTCTGGTTCGCCGCGCTGTCGATGTCATGGACAAGGACATTCTGGTCCTGCCACATAGCATGGCTTTCGACGAGTTTTTAAGATTGCCCGAGCATGAGGGGCGAATGCGGCACGTTGTGGTCACGCGTGACGACAAGATTTCCGGTGTCCTGCGAGTCAACACGGCTCTGCGACGGGGCCTCGAAGGCGCCTTTACGGGGATCTCACTCGGGGACGTGGCCAGCCCGAATTTCACAGTCGCGCGTGGCGAGGACATCATGTTCAACGTCATCGGGCGCATGTGGCGCAGGAAGGCGATCATGGCAGTCGTCGTGCGGGCCGACGAGAGGATTCCGCGAACCAGGAATGTTGCCGGCCTGATTACCAAAGAGCATGTGGCCGACTCCGTCGCGGAAAGCATTAAACCCTACGCGGCATCGGACGCGATTCTCTGAAGAACGTCACTTTGTGCCGGACGGCTGCTGTGTCTGTTGGTTCGTGATAGGCGGCCCGACGGGGCCTGCGCCCACTGGAACAAGCGCTTGCCAAGTGCCGCTGTCGACCGGCGCGCATCTCCAATAATGCCGTTGTTGATCCGCTTGGCGTTCGGATCGGATGTTTCACCCAGAAGGTCTTCGACGGCCAGTAAAAAATCTCACCCATCAGCGCCGGTTATATGACGGGTTCATCCAGCCCCAAGTCCCACCGGTGCTGGATGGACGCCCGCCGCACCGGCTCCCTACGATTCGTCCGTGACGCTTAGCCAATGGAAGCGCCGCCGGCGGTCGTTACGCCGATGCGCCGCCGGCGGTAAGCTGTATGCTTGACCTCGGCTCGTCGCGGCGGTTGGCACCGACAGCAAGTGCCCTGCACTCTGTTGTACCAGCGTGACAAATGCCATCTCTCGCTGTAAGTGCGGGCCTGAAAGATCGCCACAGACTCCGCCGCTGCCAGATCGGATCGGTCCCAACGAAGAGCGTGCCAACCTGGCAATCACGCCGACATGTCGACGCCGTGTTTCTCATCATCGGTCAGGATTTCGAACGCGGCACGGTTTCTCGTCTCCAGCACGTCGGTCGTGTCCGCAAGCCTGTCTCTCAAGTGCAGCGTGCAGCTGGCAATCTTGCTGTTGAGACAGTGTTTGGTACCCCCGGGCGGATTATGGTATTTCAGTCCTACAAACGCCTCTCGTGGCGCCGATATCGTTCCTGTAATCCTCGCATCATTGTTTCTCGACGCAAATTCCCAGGAAAAATAACTGAACTTTCCTTTGGCTCGGATTGCCTGACCCAATTTCGTGAACGTGTATTCTCGTTGTCTATGGCGAAGTACGATTAGCGTTATCGGCGGCGTCCAAAACGGCCCAAGACGAAGCCTGGCGGTTGCCACCTCCAGAAAGCTGTCGGGCTCATTGTCAAATCCGGCGACCTGACCCCACGCGTAGAGATCAGTGTGGCGAGATCCCCAATTGTGGTTCTGACTGCCGATCCAGTCGGTAATCTCGATTTTCTTTCCGTCGACGGTCAACGAGCCACTAAAACAAGCCATTGGAAGACTGACCACGCTCTTGGCCGCGGGAAAGCGGCCTTGGTACAGCTTTAGCGGCAGCAGGAGAATCGGCGGCGAGCTACCCTCGAATTTCAAGTCCCAGGCCAGGCTGTGTCGCCGACCATCGATCGCTCCATCGAGACGATTTGGCAGCAGCGTCGCGTTGCCAATGTGCACTCGAAGCGACAAGATATCGAAGTCGCAGCGCGTGAACCGGTATTCCTCCTTCGCGGTGACGTGAAGATTCTGCTCAGCATCGAAATAAATCGCCCAGAGTTCGCCGATTGCATTGCCGGGGTGTGCCTTGGGACTGAAGATCGTGTAGCGGATCCAGAATGCCTGCGCGCGATGAGGGTGGTTTGCGCGCAGAAAAAAGCTCTCGTAGTGACCCTCGGATTGGCCGCGATAGCGAGTGAAGTTCACTTCTTGCGAGAATGCCTGCAACTGGTCTTTCATGTTGCCCATTGCACTTAGAAATTGCTATCGGTCGCCACACCGAGGGCGGCGAGTCCTGCCGCGATCAGAATCCGGTTGTGTGACTTTGGATGTGCCACAGAAGCTGAACCGGCTGACGCTCCTGTCCCGGTGGGATTGATCTCCGGCGCAGTTCCCTCAGGCTCGCGTATGGCCGCAATGAGCTTCCCGGACCATGCACCGCGTCCGGTTCGTTGCCTTCAGCCAAGCCGCTGTCTCCCTGGTCAAGCGTCAGCTATGTTCGGGGATGCTATCTGCCTTGGCAACAAAGGCCTAGTCGGCTGCCGGAACGGCAGGTTTTAGGCAGGCAGTTCGCTGCGCTGGAGGTCCGGAGTTGGCCGGTGCCGGCCACTGTCGAACGGCCCCGCTACCACAACTTGACCCGCTGCTGTTGCTGTTCGTGTTGCAGTCGCCTGCAACCGTCGGGATTTCAAGCCTGAGACCGGTTTCGCGGTATCAATGGAACTATGCGTTTACGCGTGCCTAGAATGCGCTGACGGGTGAGTGGTGCGACTTGAAAACCGGAGGTCCTTCACGGGGCTCGTGAGTTCGACAAAATCGCCTGGAGCGATTTTGGACGCGCGCAGCGCGCCCGCAGGGCGAGGGCCAGGATGGCCCGAGTCAATCTCACCCTCTCCGCCATCAAAACACCGCTATGTGATTTCGCGCGATGATCGGGCAGTGACCTTACGCCAGGCGACTGGAGCGCCGCGACACTCGACCGTCTCACATCACGAGCCACGCCCATGCATCCCTACCAGCACTCTGACCATGACACCCTGCCGCACAGTTGCCGGATTCTCAAAAGCATAGATGAGGTGGTATCGATCAGAACTGAATGGGACCGTTTGTGGGTCTCTGCACGAGCCGGATATTCGCTGAGCTTTTCCTATGTCTACGAGAGCTGGAATACCATACATCGTCCGCAGGGGGCAGAGCTGTGTTGTGTAGTTTTAATTGAGAATGATCGGCTGCTTGCGGCGCTGCCGATGGTTCTTCTGCGAGGCAAGGTCTGTAAATACGCGTCAATCTGCACCCCCGAAGCGGCGGAAGGTTGCGACATTCTCGTTGAGCGCGGCACCACATCTCAGGCCATTGCTAACGCGCTTCTGGAGAGACTCCTGATATCCGCGCGTCCGGATCTCATCAACTTCTACTTCGTGAAATCCGGATGTCACCTTGAGCTCGCAATCCAAAGCCTCACGAGGCTGCGCATCGTGGAAGCGTACGACAATGCGATGCCTTATGCCGATTTGAAGGCAGAGGTCGACTGGGCCTCTTACAAACGTTCCCTGAGCAAGCACTATGAGAGCAACGTAGCCCGTAAGACTCGCCGTCTGCATGAGCAAGGGAAAGTCACTGTGGAGATCGTTCGCGGCGCATCAACGCCGGCGATCGGCTGGCTGTTCCTGCAAAAGAGAAAATGGTCAGAACGCACAAATAAACGCGGAGACTGGGTCTTCTCATCACGTTATCAGGAGTTCGTCACAAAGCTGTTTACCTCCGATCCGAGATTCTTGGTTTTTGTCTTGAAACTCGATGATTCGCCGATTGCCGTGAAATTAGCGGCCATCAGTTCCAGCTTTGCCAGCACAATGATGATTACCTACGACGACAAGTATGAACGTTTCTCTCCGGGGAACGTCCTGGACGAATTCGTGATACGACATATTTTTGAGAATTATCGGGATAGCGACGGCAGGCATCTCGACATCGATTTCGGCCCCGGTCGGGAACACTTCAAATTGCACTGGAGCCGAGGGAACGTGCATCCGACGAAGAGTTTTATCATGGCGGCGTCCCGTTTGGGATTGGCGAGGTTTCGATTCGACCAGAGCCGCGCCCGGGTCCAGCGGCTCNNGCGATCCGATCGCGCGCGATGCGTGAATCCACGATCCAGCTGTAGACCAGCGTCCGCCGTTCCGGTACATGCGCACGCACGAGCGACGAGTATCTCGCCTCACACGTCTTAGGGCTTCTCGCGCATGTCTCGGCTTTGCTGCTCGAGCGTTTTTGCCATGAGGCAGCCTACGAATGGCCGCTAAGGAGCAGAAAATTCGATGCCTGCCCCCGTGACGGCTTGCGCAAAAAAAGGGGGGCGGCAAAGCCGCCCCGCTTCCGTCACAGGACCTGATACGGAGTCTTCAGGGGTTGAAGAACCTGAGAGTCTCCAGGAGATTTGCGACATCAGGAACGCCCAGACCGGTGGTCTGATCGTAGCCGCGGCGTGCATTCCAGTACCAGTTATTTCCCTGCGTGATGTCACGCAGCGGCGGTCTGAAGCCGCCGTAGCCGCCGAACTGGCTGATGAAATACAGTTCGGGGTTTAGCAGACCCAGGCGCGTGTGCAGCGATTCGGAGTACAGCGAGGCTACGCCGTTAAACTGCGGCGCCACGAAGCTGGTGCCGCCGTAGAAGGTCGCTATCCCGAAGCCGGTGCTGCTCGAGGTGTAGTAGATGACGTAGCCGGTCTCCGGGTCAGCGTTGGCCGAGAGATCCGGGATGTTGCGACCGGGGAAGCCGGCGCGCAGGTGCACCGGCGGCACATCCGGGGGCGGGGTCGGCTGATTATCGTGAATCGTCTGACCGGGCTGCGTGTCGGCCATTCCGGGCACGAACCACTGGTAGAAGGGCCGCGGCCAGTACAGGCTGACGCCGCCGCTGCTGCCGACGGGCTCAATTCCGCAGGTGTAGTAGTCGATCCCCAGTACGTTGCACAGACCCTCAAGGTAGGTCCAGCTCCAGGCCTGCTCGTGCGGGATGGTTACCGTGTAGATGGGCGCGCCGCTGGAGTTCACGTAGGTCTGCGTGCCCGGCAATGTGGTGCCGCCGGTTGCGGTGACATACGGCTGCACGGCCGGATCATTGACCGACAGCACAGGGTTGAAGTCGGCCAGTGGCAGAGCTTGCTCGGCTGCATAGGCACCGTAGTCGCCTGTTGCGATGAACACCGTCTGGCCCTGACAGGCAGCCTGCGCCAGCGCATCGTGGAAGGCAGTGATCATGTTGGTCTGTTCACCGGTGGCCGGATCGGTTACCGATCCGTTGCCCCAGAACGGGCTCGATGAGAAGTCGAAGAACTCCCAGGTGATCCAGCTCATCGACAGGGTGTCTGCGATGTTGTCATCTGCCGCTACGCCGATGGCGTCGACGAAGCCCTGGGAGGTGTTGGGAGCCTCATACACGCGAATCCGGGCGCTTGGCGCCAAACCGCCGGACTGCTCCACATCGAGGGTCGTCTCGATCGAGCCCGAAGCATCGCTCGGGGGTCCCGATCCGCCATCCACTTCGATTTCCTTGATGCGGTTCGAGCCGACCTTGAGGCCGAGTGCACTCCAGTACGCGTACGCATCGCTGGGCGTGAAGCTCGCGAGCGTCATGATGCCGATGGTGCGCCCGCGGCCGCTTAGTCCTGCTTTGTAGAGCGGCTTGACATCGTAGTACTGGGCAAAATCCTGCACCGTCCACAACCCCGGCGCGTCAGGAGTGTTCAGCGTGTTCGACTGACTGGCCGGCTGCTGCACGGCGGCGGTCGGGCCGACGTGTTGCACAGCGGGCTGCATGCGCGGGCGGGTGTCCAGACCGACCACGGCTGCCACCGAGCCGGCAATGGCATCGGGAAGGTGCGGTGCGCCCATCGGCGCGCGGAACCGGTAGCCGGGGGCATCCGCAGTCGCGGCGACCGCGAAGCTGTGTAACTGCACGCTGAAGGCCTTTTCGACGGCTGCGGCGCTGCCGCTCACGTGCAGTTGCGCGGTCGCGCTGCGCGCAACGGTAAGACCCTGCGATTCAAAAAGCTGCGTCACCGCTGTTACGGTGGCGGGGGTCGGGCCGAAACGGTCCGAAAACTGCTGTACCGTGAGGAACTGGTGGTACTGAGGCGAGGTGTGCGTTGAGACCGTCTCGATAAACTTTTCCAGCTGATCTTCGTCGCGCAATTTCAGCGAGACAGTCACGGTCACCTGCGCGTTTTCGGCGAACGCTGCCGCCGGGCCAACATCAACTGCGCTCACCCGTCCCTGCGGGAATGGCGCGGCGGCCGCGGCTGCAGACAGCGCCAGAGCAATGGCCACTGCAGGCCAGTACTTGGTAGGTCTCATTAGAAATCCCCTTATTGTTGATGCCGCCTCGTTCTCATAGGTTGCGGCGCAAAGAAGATGCGCGCGCGCGCCATCGAATGCAAGAGGGACGAACGTCGCCGCCGCACCGGACTCGAGCGGCGGCAGGCCAGGGGCCCGGGTCAAATTCCCCCAACGCCAGGCAGACCATGCCTATCGCCATCACGCCCAGGCTGTAGGCGCGCCAGCCGAGGTGAAACGAGGCATCACACTTCGAGCCGGTCGCCGGGGCGGGCCACGAGGGCATAGAGCACCGGCATCAGAAAGACACTAACCAGCAGCCGCGTGAACAAACCGCTGACGATGACCAGGGCAAACGGCCGCTGGGAGTCCGTGCCAACACCAGTGGCCAGGGCCGCCGGCAAGAGGCCCAATGCGGCCACCAACGCAGTCATCATGATCGGGCGCAGGCGCAAGATCGCCCCGAGTCGAATCGCCTCGGGCAGAGCGGTGCCACCGCGGCGCAGCTCATTGACATAGGAGATATAGACGACCGCCGTCTGCACCGAGACGCCGAACAAGGCCAGAAAGCCGATGCCGGAAGAGACCGAGAAAGGCGTGCCGGTGATCCACAGCGCCAGGATACCCCCCACCGGCGCTGACAGCACAACGCCCAGGACGGTGATGAACGGGAACTTGAAGTTGCTGTAGAGCGCGAACAACAGCAGGAAAATCAGGAACAACGTCAGCGGCAGGATGACACTCAGCTGCCCGCGTGAAGCCAGGTACTCGGTGTACTCTCCGCCCCAGTCCAGACGGTAGCCCTGCGGCAACGTGACGTTCTTGTTGACCTGCTTTATGGCGTCTTCCACCGCGCCGGCCAGATCGCGTCCTTCCACCGAGAACTGCACCCCGATGTAGCGCGAATTGTTCTGGCGGTAGATGAAGGAGGCGCCGTCGGTCACCTGGATGTCCGCGAATTCCTTGAGCGGAATTTGTTGTCCGCCGGGCGTGGCCACCAGGATATTTGCGATTTCATCGGGAGTGTCCCGGTATTGGCGCTCCAGGCGCACGACGAGATCAAACTGCTTCTCCTCCTGTACCACCTGGGTGGCCACATCCCCGCCGATGGCCGTCTGAATCAACGCATTGATATCGGCGACATTCAAACCGTAACGGGCAATCTTGGCGCGATCGATCTTGATGGTCAGACTTGGCTGCCCGAGTTCCTGCACCAGAGTGACATCACGGATTCCGCGCACCTGCTGCAAAATCTGCTTGATGGCCCTGCCCTTACTTTCGAGCGTAACCAGATCAGAGCCAAATACTTTTACAGCCAGGGCGCTTTTCAGGCCTGTTTCTGCCTCATCCACGGCATCTTCCGCAGGCTGGGTGTAGTTAAAAATGATCCCGGGAAACGCCTCAAGTTTTTGGTTGATGGCCTCGATGAGCCCGGCTTTGGTCCGGTAATGGCCGCTCCATTCAGAGTAAGGCGTAAGACCCACGTAAAACTCGACATTGAAAAACCCGGTCGGATCAGTGCCGTCATCGGGGCGGCCCAGTTCCGAGGCGACCGTCGTGACTTCGGGAAAGGAGTGCAATATTTCCCGCACCTTCGGGGCAATCTTCGCTGACTCGTCGAATGAAATGGTGTAGGGCATGGTTGCGCGCACCCACAGCGCGCCCTCATCGAGCTGCGGCATGAATTCAGCGCCGATGCGCGGAATGAGCAGCAGCGACGCTGCCAGGAGAACGACCGAGGCGAACGTAGTACCCCAGGGATGAGCGAGACAGGCATCGAGGCCCCTGGTGTACACCGACTTTATCGCTTCGAAAGCGGCATTGCGGCGCTCTTGCACACCCTTACGCATGAACCATGCACACAGCAGCGGCAATAACGTCAGCGTCACAATCAAGGAACCGACCAACGCAAAGATCATGGTGTCCGCCATCGGTTTGAACAGCGTCCCGGAAGGCCCGGACAAGACGTAGATCGGCAGGAAGCTCGCTACGATTACCGCGACTGCGTAGAAAAGCGGACGATCCACTTCCGCGGCTGCGTCTCTAATGATCTCTGTTACGTTGAGGGGAGATCCGCGGCGCGCTGCAATCTGGCGGAAGATGTTTTCCACCATCACAACCGCGCCATCCACGAAAATCCCAAAATCCACCGCGCCGATGGAAAGCAGATTGGCTGACGCATTCTGGAGATCGAGACATATAAACGCGAACAGCAGCGCCAGTGGGATGGTGGTGGCAACGATTAATCCGGCACGAACATCGTAGAGGAAGAATATGAGCACCACGACGACAAGCAACATGCCCCGCAACAGGTTTCGCTCCACGGTCTGTGTCGTCAGCGCGATCAAATCGCTGCGGTCGTAGAATGGGACAATTTTGACATCCTTGGGCAGTATCTCGTCATTGAGCTCCTTGGTCTCAGCATCCACCCGCTTCAATACGTCCTGGGTTTTCTCTCCCGTGCGNNCTTCAGTACGTCCTGGGTTTTCTCGCCCGTGCGCAAGAGGATCACGCCTTCGACGGCGTCATCCTGTTTCTGGTAGCCGAATTCGCCAAGACGCGGGGCGATACCAATGACAACACGGCCCACGTCTTTTACAAGCACTGGAGTGCCGTTATGCACGGCCAGCACCACGTTGCCGATGTCCTCCAC
>PMHN01000376.1 GCA_003156695.1 Gammaproteobacteria bacterium | reverse complement strand
CGGCAGGGGCCGCGGCAGGGGCCGCGGCGGTCCCTGCGGCCGGCTGGTCGAGGAACTTCTCGATCTTGGCGTTCTTCGCCAGATCCTCGGAGTAGGCGTGGAACTGCTTCGCTTCCACCATCTGCGAGAGGCGCTGCTTGACCGCCTCGAACGGCGGCGGCGTGAGCGGCCGTGTGCCAACGAGTTGGATCACGTGCCAGCCGTAGCGGGTCTGCACCGGGGTGTGCGTGTACTCGCCGGGCTTGAGCGATGTGAGGGCCGGGGCGAACTCCGGCACCCGGTCAAGGCCCATCCAACCCAGGTCACCCCCCGAGGCCTTGGAGGAATCCATGGACTCCGCCTTGGCGAGATCCTCGAATTTCTCGCCCTTCTGCAGGCGCTCGATGATCTTCTGAGCAAACGGCTGGGTCGCGACCAGGATGTGCCGCGCGTGGTACTCCTCCTTCGGGAGCTTCCCGACCTGCGCATCGTATTCGGCGCGCAGTTGCTCATCGGTCGGCTTCTTGTCCTTCAGGAAGCGCTCAGAAGCGGCCTGGTTCAGCACGTTCAGGCGCGAAATCTCCAGCAGGTAGGCGGTGTCGCCGCTCTTGTCCATCCCGTCCTTCGAGGCTTGCTGGGCGACCAGTTCGGCGTCGATCAGGTGATCCAGAGCGAGCGAGCGCTGCTCAGGGGTGAGCTCCGCGGCGGTCTTGCCGCTGAGGCCCTTGATGTAGAAGTCGTAGAAGTTGCGGCTGATGGGTACGCCGTTCACGGTGGCGACCGGTGGGGAGGTATCGGTGGCAACGGTCGTGGCGGTCTTGGGCTGACACGCGGCGAGCGCGGCGAGCGCGACGGCCAGGAGGAGGACACGAGAGTGATTCATGCTGCAGTTTCCGGTGGGTGATTGAATGGATATCGGGGATTGGTGCTTCAGGTCTCGTCGGGCGTGCGCGCGACGATGTTGAGGGCGTGCACGCCGTCCTGCATGAGTGGCGCGACCGCCTCGTAAACCAGCCGGTGGCGTTCGAGGCGCGAGCGGCCGCGAAAGGCCTCCGCCACCAGCGTCACGCGGAAGTGTCCGCCGGCGCGCGCGCCGGCATGGCCGGCATGCCGCGCGCTGTCATCGACGATCTCCAGTGAGCGTGGCGCCAGGGCCCGTTCGATCGCCATGCGTAGCTGACCCACGACCGCGGTGTTCATGGCTGCGGGCGCAGCAGGTCCGTACGGCTGTTCAGCCACACCATCTGCAGCGCAACGAACGCCAGCGTCAGGAGCGTCAGCCCGAACACCTTGAAATTCACCCAGGCGCGCTCGCTCGCGTAATGCGCTACCACGAGATTCAGCCCGCCGAGTGCGGCGTAGAAAGCGGTCCACCAGCCATTCAGGCGCCGCCACAGTGCGTCGGTGACGTGCAGCCGCTCGCCCAGGGCGGCGCCCAGGAACCGCTGCGTGAGGGTCTGCCGGCCGATCCAGAAGCTGCCGAGGAAGGCGATGCTGGCGAGCCAGAAGAATACCGTGGGCTTCCACTGTATGAACTGCCGGTTGTGCAGCAGCAGCGTGGCGCTGCCGAACAGCAGCACCAACACCGCCGACAGTGCGTGCATGGGCGGGACGCGCCTGAGGCGCAGCCAGTCCACGGCCAGCAGCAGCAGCATGGCGACCATCAGCACCGCGGTAGCCGCGTACAGCCCGCGCAGGTAATAAGTCACGATAAACGCCAGCAACGGCGCGAACTCGGCGAGAGCCTGCATGGAACCCTATAACGGGGCGAAACGGCCGCGTATATTGTCACGCTCCGCGCGTACTTTCCATGGTCGCGCCACGCGCACCTGCCATGGCCGAATACCTCGAGCTTCACCCCGTCGACCCCCAGCCGCGGCTCATCCGCCGGGCGGCCGAGGTGGTGCGCGCCGGGGGTCTGATCGCCTATCCCACGGATTCCTGTTACGCCCTCGGCTGGCATATCGGCGACAAGAACGCGCTCGAACGGGTGCGCCGCATCCGCCAGGCCGATCGTCATCATCATTTCACGGTGGTGTGCTCCGACCTGGCGGAGGTGGGGCGTTTTGCGCACCTGGAGACCTGGCAGTTCCGCATCCTGCGCGCCTGCCTGCCGGGTCCGTACACGTTCCTGTTGCGCGCCACGCGTGAGACGCCGCGCCGCCTGCAGCACGAGAAGCGGCGCACCATTGGCGTACGCATCCCCGAGCACCGCGTGCCGCGCCTGCTGCTCGCCGAACTGCGCGAGCCGCTCATGAGCTCTACCCTGATAATGGCCGCTGACGCGCAGCCCCTGACCTCCGGGCGCGAGATCCAGGCGCGTCTTGATCACGAGATCGACGCCATCCTCGATGGTGGCGACTGCGGCATCGAGCCGACCACCGTCGTTGATCTGTCGGTAACGCCGCCGCTCGTCGTGCGCCAGGGCAAGGGCGCGCTCGGCCGGATCACCGGGCGTGCGCTATAATTCGCGCGTGAGCCACAGCGTTATCGTCCCGTGAGTTCGCCCGCGCCGGCGCGGCGCGTGTTATCCGGCATGCGGCCTACCGGCCGGCTGCACCTCGGCAACTTTCACGGTGCGCTGCGCAACTGGGTGGAGCTGCAATACCAGTACGACTGTTTCTTCTTCGTCGCCGACTGGCACATGCTGACCACCGGCTACGAGGACACCTCGCAGCTGCAGGAACACATACACGACGTGCTCATCGACTGGCTGGCGGCGGGCCTGAATCCGGGCGTGGCCACGCTCTTTATCCAGTCGCACGTGCCGGAGCACGCGGAACTGCACCTGCTCATGTCGATGATCACCCCGCTCGGGTGGCTCGAGCGCGTGCCGAGCTACAAGGATCAGCAGGAACAATTGAAGGAGAAGGATCTCGCCACCTACGGTTTTCTCGGCTACCCGCTGCTGCAGAGTGCTGACATCCTGGTCTATCGCGCCGCCTTCGTGCCCGTGGGCGAGGACCAGGTGGCGCACGTGGAGCTCACCCGCGAGGCCGCGCGCCGCTTCAATCATCTCTACGGACGCGAGAGCGACTTCGAGGCCAAGGCCGAGCGTGCGGTGAAGAGCCTGGGGGGACGCAACGCCACCAACTACCGGCAGTTGCGGCGCCGTTACCAGGAAACCGGCGACACCGAGGCGCTGCAGCGCGCGCAGGCGCTGGTGCAGGCCAACAACCGCATAACGGTCGCCGACCGCGAACGCCTGCTGGGGTTTCTGGAGGGTACCGGGGTTACGATCCTGCCCGAGCCGCAGGTACTGCTCACCGCCGCGCCGAAGGTCCCGGGACTCGACGGCCGCAAGATGTCCAAGTCCTATGGCAACACCATCGGGCTGCGCGAGGACCCGGAGGTCGTGGCGCAGAAGCTGCGCGCCATGAAGACCGATCCGGCGCGCGTGCGCCGCACCGATCCTGGCGACCCGGAAAAGTGTCCGGTATGGGATCTGCACAAGATCTATTCCGACGACGCCACCCGCAAGTGGGTGAACGAGGGCTGCCGCAGCGCCGGCATTGGCTGCCTTGACTGCAAGCAGCCGCTTATTGAAAGGATCGTCGAGGAAGTAAACGGCATGCGCAAGCGTGCGCAGGAATTCGAGGATAATCCGGAGCTGGTGCGTGGGATCGTGGCGGAAGGCGCCGACAAGGCGCGTGACGCCGCCCGCCAGACACTCGACGAGGTGCGCCGCGCCATGCACCTGCGTGCCGACTGAAAGCTTGCGGTGGCCCCATGAAACCTACACTTTCGATCGTGGTCTGCAACTCCCCGCCGGCGTCGCCGCCTGCGGAGGCGCAACCCGAGCAGGTCGAAATGCCGTTCGCCATGGTGAACGGCGAGCCGTACTCGCAGCTGCCGCACGATCTGTACATTCCGCCGCAGGCACTCGAGGTGTTCCTCGAGGCTTTTGAGGGGCCGCTCGATCTGCTCCTGTACCTCATCCGGCGGCGCAACCTCGACATCCTGGATATTCCGCTGGCGGAGATCACGCGCCAGTACATGCAGTACATCGAGCTCATGCAGGGGCTGCAGCTGGAGCTGGCGGGGGAGTACCTGGTGATGGCCGCGACGCTGGCGGAGATCAAGTCGCGCATGCTGCTGCCGCGCCCGGCACTGCCCGGCACTGACGGTGATGAGGATCCGCGCGCCGAGCTCGTGCGGCGCCTGCAGGAGTACGAGCGCTTCAAGCGTGCCGCCGAGGAGATCAATGAGCTGCCGCGCCTCGAGCGCGACGTGTGGCCGACGTACGCGGAGCTCAAGGAGCGGCAGGTCGTGCGCGCGCTGCCGCAGGTCACGCTGCAGGAGATGCTGATCGCATTCAAGGAGGTGGTGGCGCGCTCACAGATGTTCGCCCACCATCACATCGAGCGTGAACGGCTGTCGGTGGGCGAGCGCATGAGCGACATTCTCGCCGCCCTGGGCACCGCCGGCTTCGTGCCGTTCATGCAGCTGTTTCGCCCCGAGGAAGGCCGCATGGGCGTCACCGTCACCTTCGTGGCGATCCTGGAACTCATGCGCGAAGGCCTGATCGACATCGTGCAGGCCGAAGCCTACGCGCCGCTGCACGTGCGCGCCGCGCCCGCCGGCCGCACGCTGCACGTGGTCGCCGACAACACTCCCACCGTACCGCCGACCGCCTGAGGGCCGACATGAACGAGACACATCTCAGGAACCTGATTGAAGCGGCGCTGCTGGCCGCGGGCGCCCCGGTGCCCCTGAGCGAGTTGAGCCGGCTGTTCGACGAGGGCCAGGCCCCCGCGTCGCAGGAACTGCGCGCAGCGCTCGAGCGGCTCGCGCTCGAGTACGCCGGGCGTGGCATCGAGCTGAAGGAGACGGCGAGCGGCTTTCGTGTGCAGGTGCGCGGGGCGCTGGCGAGCGAGATCTCGCGCCTGTGGCCCGAACGGCCGCCGCGATTCTCGCGGGCTCTCCTTGAAACGCTCGCGCTCATTGCCTATCGACAGCCGATCACCCGCGCGGAAATCGAGGCGGTGCGCGGCGTCGCCGTGAATCCCAATATCGTGAAGACCCTGCTCGAGCGCAATTGGGTGCTAGTCGTCGGCCAGCGCGACGTACCCGGCCACCCGGAGCTTTTGGGCACGACGCGCGAATTCCTCGATTACTTTGGCTTAAAGACGCTCGATGAGCTGCCGCCGCTTGCGCATCTGACGGCGATGGCGGATGTGAATCTGCAGCTCGATCTGGGTGAGGATGCGCACGCCAAATCAGGCGAAGCCGCGGATGGCGGCATGGCGCCGTTCGCCGATGAGGACAGCGCCGAGGACGAAGAGCACCCGGAATCCTCAGCCACCGCGAGTGAACTCGTCGCCTCCGGCCCGCGCTTGGACTCCTGATCGCATTGCGCAAGAGTGCTGTGCGGCACGGTGAACCGGCCGAACGTCTGCAAAAGGTTTTGGCACAGCTCGGACTTGCCTCGCGGCGCGAGGCGGAGGCGTGGATCCGCGCCGGACGCTTAAGCGTCAATGGGACTCAGGCAACGCTCGGGTTGCGCGTGGCACCCAATGATGAGGTGCGCCTCGACGGCCGCGTCGTGCGCCGCCACGAGGCACCTGAACTCGTGGTGTTCCTGTGTCATCGCTCACCCGGAGAACCGCTCGGGCGTCCGCACGAGGACCCGGGTGCAGCGGCCCTCATGAGCCGGCTGCCTGCCCGCGCGGGACGCCGCTTTATTGCGGTCAGCCCCATGCCGCGCAGTGACGGCGGGCTTGAGCTCCTCACTTCCGACGGCGAGCTCGCGGTGAAGTTGCAGCGAGCCGCACGGCACGTCGCGAGCGAATTCAGCGTGCGGGTGCGCGGCGAGCTCAGCGAAGTACAACTGCAGGGGATCTTGAGCGGGGTCCTTGATCGCGGCACGGCGCTCGCGGTGGAGAGCTGCGAGAGCGCGGGCGGCGAGGGCGCCAATCGCTGGTACTCAGTCACCGCGCGCGGCGGCAGCGGCAAGGATGTGCGCCAGCTCTTCGAGCGTCAGGCGGCCCTCGTTAGCCGCGTGCTGCGCACGCGTTTTGGTCCTCTGACACTGGCGCGCAATATTGCGCGCGGCCAATTTCGCGAGCTCACGCGCGAGCAAACCCAGGCGCTCACCGCGATGGCTGACAGTCGAAGCTCATCCCCGTGACGCCGCGCGCGGCGGGCCCGAGGAGCGCAAGATACGGACTCGTCAATGTTTCAGGCAGCGGCAGCGAGTCGAGCTCCTCGGCTGGAAAAGCCTGGCGTCGCATGCGCGTGCGCGCCCGTCCGGGATTCAAGGCATTGACGCGCACTGTCCCAACAGTCTCAAGCTCCGCCGCCAGAGTCTGCGTCAGCCCCTCGATGCCAAATTTGGACACGGCATAGGCGCCCCAGTAGGCGCGTCCGCGCCGCCCCACATTGCTGGTCGTGAACAGGACTGAGGCGTCGCGCGAGACTTTGAGGAGCGGCAGCAGCACCTGGGTCAATGCGAAGGCCGCGGTGAGATTGACGTGCAGCACGCGGCACCACGTCGGCACGTCGTAGTGTTCGATCGGCGTGAGGGTGCCCAGCACCCCGGCGTTATGCAGCAGTCCGTCGAGACGGCCGTAGCGCGCCAGCAGTGCCTCGGCGAGCCCGTCGTAGTCGCGCGCCAGCGCCTTCTCCAGGTCGAGCACGGCAATGCTCGCCTCCGGGCCGCCGCGGGCGGCAATCTCGGCGTGCACCGCCTCGAGTTTCTGCGTATTGCGCCCGATGAGCACCACCTCGGCGGCGTGCTGCGCGCAGGCGAGCGCCACGGCGCGGCCGATGCCGCTGCTTGCGCCGGTGATGGCGATGACACGGCCGGCGAGTTCATCGGCACGGGCGGCGTGGCTGCGCGGATCAAATGGGCCGTTCAAGCTCGCGAGTCTCCTGCAAGTGCAAAACGTCCGGCGGCGGCGCGCCGTGCGGCGTTCCATGCCCACCAGGAATCCATTGGCCGATGATGGTCGCGCGTCTCGAGCGCCCGAGGCAAGGCGCGTTCGCAGCGCAGCGACTGCGCGGCCGCGAGCCGCGCCCACACCAGTACTCCCCGCAGGGCCGGCTGCAGCTGCCGCGGCAGCTCGCCGACACCGGCCGCAAGCTCGGCGCGCAGCAGTTGCAGACGGGTGCGCAGCTGCGCTGCGAGCGGCTCCGGCCACGGTGGTTGCGCGAGCTGTTCCGGGAGTGTGTGCGCGGCGGCAAGATCCGCCAGCGCCACGCGCACGCGTCCGAGCGCGGCGTCGCCTGCGAGGTTCGCGAGCAGGTCAATTTCGCGCAGCGCCGCGCCGAGCTTCCTGCTGGGCGCGAGGGCGGCTGACGTCAGGGCGGCACGCGCGGGCGCGTCGACGGCGGCGGCGAGCTGCGCGATGGGCGTGATCATGGCGTCCGCCCAGCGTTCGCAGTACGCGGCGAGCTGCGCACGTGTCTCACAGGTCGCGGCGGCAAGATCCCAGGTGGCGGTGTCAACGAATCCCGAGAGTCCGGTGGGCACCGTGAGGCCGCAGGCCGAGAAGCTCGCGGCGAGGGTCTGGGTGAGCGGGTGGGTCGGTTTTCCCTGCGCCGCCCGCGCACATTCCTCGCGCCACCACCCGAGCCGTGCATGCGCGAGCTCGTGATCGAGCCTCGAGTTGATGCTCGCGGTGACTTGCGCTTCGATAGCGCACAGAGCCGCAAATACCGGGCGCTGCGCCGCCGGAGTGTAGAGCCACACGAGCGCGCGCGTGGGCGGCAGCTCAGGCCTTGTGGGCATTGCCGCCCGGTGCGGCATCGCGCTCCGGGACCGCCGGGGATTCGACTGCGGCGGGCGCGCCGGTGGTGCGTACCAGCTGCGTGACCTGCTCTATTTCCGGCAGCGGCGCGTCTGCCGTCACACCGACCTCGGTGAAGCGCCGCGCCTGCGGCATCACCTGGCGCTCCAGCGACCCCACCGCGGAGTTGTAGGCCTCCACGGCCGAGCCGAGGCGCTGACCCATGCGTCCCAGATGGCCGGTAAAGCTCCCGAGGCGCCGGTACAGCTCCTGGCCGAGGTCACGGATGAGTGCGGCGTTGTGCGCTACGGCCGACTGGCGCCAGCCGTAGGCCACCGCCTTCAGGAGTGCGATGAGTGTCGAGGGCGTGGCGATGATCACGTTGTGCGCGAGTGCGGTCTCGAGCAGCTGCGGCCGTTCGGCCAGCGCCGCGGAGAGGAACTGGTCGCCCGGGAGAAACAACACCGCGAACTCGGGGCTGTGGGCGAACTGCGCCCAGTAGTTCTTGGAGCCGAGCTCGCGCACGCGCGCCTCGACCTGCTGCGCGTGACGCTTCAGCGCCTGTTGCCGCTCCTCATCGGTGCCGGCATCGATCGCGGTGAGATATGCCTCGAACGGCGTCTTGGCGTCGATGACGAGGTCGCGCGCCTCGGGCATGTGGACGACGAGGTCGGGGCGCAGCGCGCCTTCCTCGCCCGCCACCTGGGGCTGCTCGGTGAAGTCGCAGTGTTCACTCAGGCCTGCGAGCTCCACCAGCCGGCGCAGCGTCATCTCCCCCCAGCGCCCGCGCACTTCCGGGCGCCGCAGGGCGGTGACCAGGTTGCGGGTTTCTTTCTGCAGCTGCACCTGGCCGCCCGTGAGTGTCTCGATCTGGATGCGCAGGGCGCTGAAAGCGTCGCGGCGCTCGCGCTCGATGGCCTGCACCTGCTCCTCGGTACGTTGCAGCGCGCTGCGCAGCGGCTCCACCAGCTGCGCGATGGCCGTCTCGCGCTCCTTGAGCGCGCCCTGGGCGAGCGCCTGGTCGCGACCGAGCGCTTCGCGGGCCAGCCGCAGGAACAGTTCGCTGTTGCTGCGCAGCGTCGCACCGGCAATCGAATCAAATGCGACCCGCAGCCGGGTCTCGGACTGCTCGAGCAGGTCGATGCGGTCCTGGTCCGCAAGCACGCTCGCCTCCAGCCGGGTCTGGGCGGCGGCGAGCTCGATCCGCAGCGCCTCGATGCGCCGCGCCGCACGGATGTGCCCCACCAGCATGCCGAGGACAGCCCCGGCCAGGAGCGAGGCGAGAGCGACTGTCAGAATCACGAAGGTACTCACGGTCGTGCGAAGTACGCCAGATAGTTGACGTCCACGTCGGCGGTGAGTGCGACGTGCCCGGTGATGGGGTTGAGCGCGATGCCGGCGAGATCCTTAAGGGCGAGTCCGGCGCTCCTGCCCCAGCTCGCCAGCTCCGCCGGGCGAATGAACTTTTCGTACTCGTGCGTACCGCGCGGAATGAGTTTCAGGAGGTACTCCGCGCCGACGATGGCGAGCAGGAACGACTTGAGGTTACGGTTGAGAGTCGACACGAACACGCTGCCGCCCGGGCGCGTGAGGCCTGTGAGCGTTGCCACCATCTGGGCCGGTTCCGGCACGTGCTCGAGCATTTCCATGCAGGTAATGACGTCGAACGCGGCTGCGCCGCTGCTGCGCAGCTCCTCCGCGGCGGCGACCCGGTAGTCGATGCTCAGCTGCGATTCTGCGGCATGCAGGCGCGCGACCTCGATCATGCCCGGGGCAAGATCAATCGCGGTCACGTGCGCACCGGCGTGCGCCAGCGCCTCGGCGAGCAGTCCACCGCCGCAGCCGACGTCGAGCACCCGCGCGCCGGCGAGCCGCGTGCGCCCGGCGATAAACCGCAAGCGCACCGGGTTCAAGAGGTGCAGCGGACGAAACTCCCCCTGCGGATCCCAGAAGCGCGCCGCCAGCGCGTCGAACTTGCGCAACTCGTCCGGGTCGGCGTTGGTGGCGGGGGTGGTCTGGCTGCTGGACATCGCACGCTGCGGTCGTAAAAAAACTGTCCGCAGTATATCGGCACGGGCAGCGCCCGCGCCCCTGAAGCCGGCCAGTTACGCCAGCGCTTCATGATAAACTTCGTGTTTAACTCTGGTCCCCCGGTAAATGGCTGAATTCGCCCGCGAAGTCCTGCCCGTCAGTCTCGAAGAGGAGATGCGCAGCTCCTACCTCGACTACGCCATGAGTGTCATCGTCGGGCGCGCGCTCCCCGACGTCCGCGACGGCCTGAAGCCCGTGCACCGGCGCGTGCTGTTCGCCATGCGCGAGCTCGGCACCGACTGGAACAAGCCCTACAAGAAATCCGCGCGCGTCGTCGGCGACGTGATCGGCAAATACCATCCGCACGGCGACCAGTCGGTCTACGACGCGCTGGTGCGCATGGCGCAGGATTTCTCCATGCGC
>PMHN01000341.1 GCA_003156695.1 Gammaproteobacteria bacterium | reverse complement strand
CGCGGCGCTTGTCCTGGGGCAATTGCCCAGATCAATGGGCGGAACCATCAGGGTCATGTGGCTCGGGGCTCTTGAGCCGGGACTGGCCTATTTCCTCAGCCTCGAGGGCCTGAAACGGGTCAGCGCATCCGAAGCTGTCGTGTTGTCATCAACCGAATCCGTCATGGTAGTGCTGCTGGCATGGGTGATTTTCAGGCAGGTCCCGAAGAGCGCCGCGATCGTGCTATCGATCCTGGGCAGCATCGGAGCCGTGCTGGTCGGTGGTGAACATTGGAATCTTGGCGGCCAATCCCTCCTTGGGGACCTGCTGATCATTGGCGGCGTCTTGTGCGCAGCCGGCTATGTGGTGAACTCAGCGCGGGTGTCCGCCGACATCGAACCACTGCCCGCACTCATTGGCCAACAGCTCGTCGCCATCGTGGTAGCGCTGGCCTTGGCCTGGGTTCTGGCAGATCACTCCAGCCCGACAGTGCAGGTGGGATGGCGGGGCTGGACGATGGCTCTCGCCTCCGGTGTCGTGCAGTATGCGGCCGCCTTCTGGTTTTACCTGTGGGCGTTGAAGGGCATCACCACGACCGCCGCGGCGCTGTGTCTCAATCTGATTCCGGTGTTCGGGCTGTTGATTTCAATGCCCGTCCTCGGTGAGCGCCTCAGCGCGCTGCAGTGGGTGGGTGCAGTAGTGATCGTCGTGTCCGTGGCGGCTTTGACGTGGGTCAACGATGAGCACGCCTCACCGAGCCGTAAGTGGGAGCAACCCTGTGCGACGACGACTTGACCGATACGTCTATTACAGGCTCACGCGCGCCTGACCAAGGGGCGCCGGCGGCACGGAACTGGATTCGGTGAGAACGCTGGGTTCGGTGCTGGTTCCGCCCGACCGGTACAGGCGAGCGTGTAGGAATAGCTACCCGAGGTAGGACCGGTCCGATCTTGGGCTACGGTTGGCGAGCTGCGCAGCCGCCCAACCACCACTCCGCTGAGCGTTGCCGTCTGCCCGGGTTGCATGCCGTAAGAATTTGAGGCGTGCTGCAAGACCGCGCATCAGGAAAATGCATGCGGCACGCATACATTACACCGGAAGACCGGCCGGCGGTGTGCGCCGCGTCACACCCCTTGGCGCAACCCTCAATTCAGCTACCCCAGTTGTGATTTGCCTCGGGAAATCGGCGGCGCAAAGCGTGACATAAGTAACGCGGTGGCCGGCGGCCGCTCCCTAAGATGCGCACCAAGGTCATTGACCACCGTCTCCCTAACCAAGCTCAGGAACTTGAATCATGCGTAGCCCAATTGTCACCAAGGCCCTGCTCATTTCGGCGGCAGTTGCCCTCCCCCTCATAGCCTCCGCGGCCTCAACGTACTCGTCCGGCACCGGGGCGCTCACGGCGACGGCCACGGTGAATTTCGAGGTCTTCATTCCGCAGACACTGTATTTACGTGTCGGCACCGGCTCGGCTTATCCGGGCACGCTGGCAACCGACAATGTCACGGATCTCATCACCTTCTCTCCGGCTGTGGGCTCGGTGGGCAATGGCACCGCGGTCGCCGGCGTTGGCGGTGATATCGGCGCCGGTGTCGAGACCGCGGCCGTCCTCAGCAACAGCGGCCAAACCGTTTCGCTGTCCGCCACCGAGGCGGCGGCAGGCCTCACCGACGGTAGCGGAGACTTCATCCCGTTCACGCAGATCACGACCACCGCGGCCGTGAATACCGCAAGCTACACCTTGCTGCAGCCGCCGGTGCTGAACGGCACGGGAGGCAGTTCGACCATTACTCTCACGCCAACAACGGGAGTAGTCCACGCGGATGCCAAGTGGACGTTCGGCTACGCCAACTCTGTGACTCCCGTAGGCGGCACATATGGTGGCGTCGGCGTCGGTAACAGCACCGTGACATACACGGCGTCGATACCCTGATCCGACCCGAGCACGGCACTTCCGCGATGTGCGCCAACTCGCCATTGCCTGCAGGCGAGCAGCCTGGAATGTCCAGCCGTCCTGAGCGACTCAACGCTTGCACACTGCGCCCGGCATTGGCCGGCGCAGTGCTGCTCGCGGCGGCCTCGACTTCGGTCCTGGCGTATACGGCCACTCTCACGGCGGCGGCACCGGAGGCCATCTACCTGCAGGTCGGCGTCGGGCTCTTCACCGGTGGTAACTACACGCCGATCAAGGGCGACGGTCAGCCAACCGGCACACCGGGAAACAACACCACCATCAACAACGTATCGACATACGTGCCCCAAGCCGACGTGGGTAATGGCGCCGCGCAGGCGATGACCACCGACAGCACGGCCACGCAGAGTTATTGGGACGGCTTCACGTTTTGCAGCGTGCCGGCCCAGCTCTATATCGGCGGATTCTATCGGACAGCCGGCGGCAGCACTGCCGCGGCGCAGGTCACCGCCACGGTANNACCCCCACGGCGACACCCTGCCGTTTTCGAAAATCAGCTGGACATCGGCTGGCAACGACGATGAGGGCGCCGAACCCTTTCCGGCGGGCACCTTCGTAAACGGCGGCGTGCAGACCGTGGGGACCATGGCCAGCAACACCTGGAACGAGAGCTGCTGGACGTTTTCCTATTCGAACAACACTGTGCCGAAGTCCGGTTATTACTCCGGCACCGTCACCTACACGATGACCACGCCGTGAACACCGTGCATTTGCGGTTTGCTTTTTTTTTACCCCTCGCGCTCACCATAATCTGGGCGTCGGCGGCGCAGGCAAAATCGATCACCATCGATGATTCGGCCTCACAGGCGATCGAGCCGTCGGTGAGCATGCACTGGAAAACCGCCGCGCCGTCGCGCTCGGGCGGCGGCAACCCGATGGTCGGCACCATGACGATTCGCGTGCGCATCAACCTCACGCCGTGGCTGCGGCATTCCGGGCGAATTTATCTTTCCTTGCCCGCGCAGGCGCCGGGACCCATCGGTCTTTCGTGGATCACTCAAGGGCGGCTTCTGCCGGGCCAGCTGCAGTCCGGCAGCCGGGTGCTGGTCTACGCGGGCCGCATCACGACGCCCTTCATGGAGGACACCCTGACTTTCCAGTTCACCGTCGACGGCTCCCTGATGCGGCGAGCAGTCCCAGTGACCTACCACTTCGAGATGGATGAGGATTGATGATGCGACGGATTTTCTTGAGTCTGCTTTGCATTTTCGGCAGCGCCCTTACTGCACCAGTGCAGGCGCAGGGCTTTGCCACGCTGGTTTCTCCGCCGCGCTTCGAGCTGGCAGCCAAGCCCGGAAAACTCCTGCGCGGCGTGATTGCAGTCAGCAACCGCTCGAGTACGGCCGCCAAATACCTCATCCATACCGCGGACTGGACGCTGGCGCCGGATTTTAGCGTGGCCTTCTACGACGCCCTGCAGCCTGGCAGCTGCCGGCCGTGGGTCGCGATCGAGCGCCCCGAAGTCGTGGTGCCCGGGGGCGGAACCATGCGCTACCGCTTCGAGGTAAGCGTGCCTGCGGATGCACCGGCCGGCGAATGCCACTTCGCCATCATGATCCAGGGCGATAAACCCTCGATCGCACAAGACAAAGGCATGAGCGTGCCGATCAGCGGCCGCATCGGCGTCATCGTATACGTCGCTATTGGCGATGGCGCTCCGAAGATCGAGATACTGGGGCCCAAGATCGCAAAGTTCAACGGCCAGCAAGTGCCGACCCTGCGCGTGCACAACGGGGGCAATGCGCATGGCCGCATGAGCGGCTTCCTGACCGGCACGGATGCGAAGGGAGTCTCCTACGACTTCACCCCCTCGAGTTTTCCGATCTTGCCGCACGAAGAGCGGGAGGTGTTCCTCACCCCTTCGACGCCCACGAACGAGCATCCGACGCTCACCTTCCCGGTGACGGTGAAGGGGACGCTCGAGTGGGGCAACCATCAGACAGAGCTTAATGAGCTCTTTGAATGAATCTGCGCGTCACCTCGCCCGCCGCCTCGCGCTTGGCCTGTGCGGGCTGGGGGGTCTCGCATGGCTTGGCGGCGCACAAGCGCAGTCAATAGCACCTGCGACCTCACCGCCCACGAGTGCCGCTGTCTATCAGGACAATTATATCGGCGGCGGATCACTGGCCCCCGACATCTCTGCCGGTGACCAGATAAGCAACGACAGCCAGGGACTGGCGCGCTCACTGCAGGTCGACGGCGTGGTTTCCGCGCTAGGCGCGCGGGACGGAGGCTCTTCCAGCAACGTGGTGGAAGACGGCATTGTTGTTAAGTCGCAATGGGAGACCGCCGAGTACGGTGCGTGGTCGCTCGATGGCTCCGCTCGCACGGGGGCTTCAGCTTCGGGTCCGAGTTTAGGTCCGACCGAACAAGGCCAGGGCGGCACCATTGCGCTCAGGGAACGCGGCATGCCCTTTGACGGCGACTGGCAGACCGACAATGCCCTGGGCGACATCAACACTCCTGACATCGGCTTGGCGCAATTTCAACCGCGCTTCTATTTGCCGACCAGCCCGATGCAAGGGCTCACTACGGAGTGGCGCGGACCGGACGGGCTGGACCTCACCGCCGGCGGCGGAGTTCCCGGTCTTTATGACGGTATCGCAGTGCCGGATTTCCACACGCTGGATGGGTCCATCGCGACCGCCGGCGCGCAGTGGTCTCCCGCATCGCACTGGACCCTTGGCGGACAGTTCATCGATGCGCGTGACGTGAACCTCGTGGTCGGCCCTGTGAGCGACGGCGTCACAACCATTTCGTCCGCCACGGGCCTGCTGAGCGCCGCCTGGCACGATCAGGGCGAGCGGCTGCAGCTGAATCTTATGGACAGCGACGTCAGCGGCAAACCCGATGCCCTCGGCGGCTGGGTCGATGGGTCGATTATGCAGGGTCAGTTCCTGCAGAGTGCCGGCCTCTTTCGCATCGATCCGAACATGACCTGGGGAAACCAGGTGATTGCTGATGATATGCAGGGCGGCTATTACCGGCTGGGCTATCAGAGCCGCCAATGGCTGACAGATATCGGCATCGACGAAGTGCGTTCGGTGTCGGGCCTCAGCGCCGACACCACTTTCGTCACCGGCGATGCCCGCTACCAGCTGTCGCGTGACTGGGGAATCGGCACCGTCGCCAACCTCAGCCACACTGACGGCGGCAACGACTGGTCGCTCGAAGGTTACGCTGACCATGTCAACAGCTGGGGCACCGGACGATTGCAGGCTGACTACGCCGATACGACGACGGGTCGCGACACTACCCTCACGCTGAATCAGAACTGGTCGACATCGGTGGGCATCCGCCTCAGCACCTCGGCGTACGTCGAGGTCATCAATGGCGCCCTCTTCAATAATGTGCAGCAGAACAGCACGGTGCTGGGGCTGGCCGTAAATGGTGGCGGTCAATTCACGTCCCGCTTAGGCATTGACGGCAACGTGCAGTGGGCGGCCGCCATCCAGGGCCGCGCCGCACCGGGTGTGTCCACCAACGTTTCATTGACCTGGCAGGTCTCGGATCACTGGAAGATCCTGGCTACCTATTACGATAGCGAGACTGGCTCCTGGACGCCGCCCACCGTGGTCTCACCGCTCACGCCGCCGACGGCGACCGTGGTTCCGTCGATCTCGGAACGGGGTGCTTTCCTGACGTTCCGCTACCAGCGAGCCGCAGGATCACACTTCGCGCCCCTGGGCGGCGCGGTCGGCGCCGGCGCCGGCGAAATCAGGGGAATGGTCTACCTGGATGCCAACAACAACGGCCTCTTCGATGCGGGTGAAGCCGGCGCGCCCAACGTCATGGTGGTACTGGACGGGCGATTCTCCGTACAGACGGATGCCAACGGGCGCTTTGACTTCCCGGCGGTGGCCGNNCACGTGATCACGGTGCAGCCGGACAACCTGCCGCTGCCCTGGACGCTCACCAATGCCGGGCGCGCGGAGGTCGAGGTGTCCACGCGCGGCAGCACGGAAGTTGATATCGGCGCGATGCGAATCAGGTAGACGGCCCGCGCGCGCGCAGCCGCTCGCCCGGAAACACCCGGGCGCGGGCGGCGCGATCGAGCATGCTGCGGCCGATGCTGGTGACGCTCAGGCCCGTCACGTCGGCGAGTTCGTAGGACTTCCCCTGAAGTATCGCTTCCGCAGCGCGGATACCACTCCTGATCGCGGGTCCTATGCCCTCACCCAGGTCGCGCGTCGCAAGACCGGCCGCATCCCCGGTGATAAAGGCGTTACCCTGTCGTACTACGTCGACCCGCCCGCGCAGGTAGTAGCTGAACCCCTTAGGATCGAAGTGAGCGCCGCGGGTAAGAGCGCCGTCGAGCCGGTTCGCCAGGCGCGTCCAGTGTTCCTTGATGTCCTCGCCGCCTTTCTTGATCCGCGCCGCGAGCGCGCCGACGCCGACGTTAAGCCAGCCTTTCTCCTTCGGCACGTACCAGGAATATCCGGGCAGTCCATGCTCGAAGAACCACAGGTGGCAGTCCGGGTCCTGCCAGTCGTATTCGATTTCGTGTTCCAGCGTCACGATCTGCAGCTCGTGCGCGCGTGGATTCAGCTCGCGGAAGAGCTCCCGGTACACCGGACAGCGCGTGCCGCCGGCGCCGATGAGGTAACGGCAGCGATAGGTGTCGTCGATGACGTAGCCCTCGCCGTCAGCGACAATGTGACGCACGTTGTGCTGCTCCACCGCCGCGCCCGAGCGCTCGAGCAGCCAGGCATCGAATTCAAACCGACGGATGGAATGCTGCACGCACGGCACCGGAATGTGCAGCCTTCCCAGGTGCACGCGCAGGCGCGGAAAAGTCAGCAGCCGATGCGGGTAGGACGCAAGATCCATCCCCAGATCCTTCACCACCTCGGGCGTGATCCACCCCGCACACAGCTTCAGGCGCGGCAGACGCTCCCGGTCGAGCACCAGCACGTCGGCGCCCGCACGCTTGAGTCGCGCGGCGGCGGTGGCACCGGCGGGTCNNGAATGCGAGTCACGCCCGGACGGGCCGTGAGGTCAGGGTGTGTATAGATGGCTGCGCGTCCAGGCGATGTCGTTGTTGCCGCGGGGCGCGAACAGCACCTGGAACAACTGCAGCGTGCCAGTCGAAAACGCGGCCGCTGAGCCTGCGAGGTACAGCCGCC
>PMHN01000098.1 GCA_003156695.1 Gammaproteobacteria bacterium | reverse complement strand
GAGCGCGCTCAGGATCGGCATGGCGCGGGTGAACGCGGCGTCCGAGCCGCCCGCCATGATGGCGAGCGTGCCGTCGCGTGCCCCCTCGACCCCGCCGCTGACCGGGCAGTCGAGGAAGTCCACGCCCTTTGACTCGAGTAACTGCGCTGCCTGGCGCGCGGTCTCGGCGCCGACTGTGGAACAGTCGATCATGAGTGAGCCGGCCTTCAGATCCGCGGCGACGCCGCCCGTCACCTCGAGAAGGTCCGCGTCCGCGGACACGCACGACACCACGGCATCGACGCTGGCGGCGAGCTGCGCAAGGCTCGTGCAGGCGGTGATGCCCAGCTCCGCGGCGAGCGCCTGCGCCTTGGGCGCAGTGCGATTCCAGACCGCGGTCAGGAGTCCCGCCCGATGCAGATTGCGCGCCATCGACGCTCCCATGGCGCCGAGCCCGACGAAACCGGTACGCATTTTTTTCGTCCCGCTCATGCGGCCCTGGCGGCCGCGGGCGCCACTATAGAGGGTTGGCCAGGCGCACGGAATCCGCGCTGTGCGCTGTGGGACTTGCGGCCTGCGGCCGCTACTTGTCGGGGCTCTCGGACTGGGTGATCGGAGTCGGNNATCGAGTCGCGCATGGCGCCCTTCACGCGCAGATAGCCGATCCGCAGCGCCGGAAAGATCGACTTGGAGAGCGACTCCATCATCACCACGCGGCCGTCGGTATCATAGGCCGCCAGCGGCGGCGGCGCCGGCGCGTCGAAATTGACTTCCGGCACGCTGCCGCAGGCGTCCTGCACGTCCTTGCGGGCCTGCGCGCGATAGGCATCGGCGTCCGAATCGGGGAGGAACTCGCGACTGCCGTCGGCGCCGGTCTTGTAGATGCGCCGTGACTGCACCGCGGTCACATAGCGGGAGGTCGCGGCCTTGCACTGCGCGTCACGGGTCTTGGCTACGTCCTGCTTTGTGGCCCGGGCATTGGCCTCTTCACCGAGCTGCGCGTCGACGCGCTGGTTCGAGGCGCCGAGACTCTTCTGATCGGAGCTTTGCGCTGCGGTCTCGGTCCCCGCCGGATGGCCCTTACCGGTCTTGATGACCTCGGACCCCGGGACCCACTGGTCGCTGTAGTGTGCCTGGCCGTGTTCATCGACCCAGCGGTACACGTCGGCCTGGGCGGTCGCGACCGCGCCGGCGACGATCAGGGCAGCAACTGAAAAAAGACGCAGCATGATGAACCTCCCGCGCCCGCACATTATGACGGCTGGCGCGCCGGGCGGCCTTTGAACTCCGTCACACCCTATGGGCAAGCGCCGCCGCCGCCTGCCCCCAGGTGACGAATATAGGCCCAAAACGACAGGTGACCAAAAGCTACAGGTCGTACGCCCGTTCGCCGTGCGACGCGATGTCGAGCCCTTCGCGCTCTTCCTCCTCCGGCACCCGCAGCCCCACCACCAGGTCCACTACGTAGAACGCGATGAAGGCGACGACGGCGGTCCAGGCGAACACCAGGCACACCGCCTTCAACTGGATGAGGAATTGCGCCCACACACCCGGATAGCCGGTGGCGCCAGTGACCCAGTCCACGGTCGAGCCGGGTCCACCGAGAAACGGCGCGTTGAATATGCCGGTCATGAGCGCGCCGAAGATTCCGCCCACGGCGTGCACGCCGAAGACATCGAGCGAGTCGTCGGCCTTGAGGAGCTTCTTCAATCCCGTGACGCCCCACAGGCACACGAGTCCGACACCGATGCCGATCGCAAATGCGCCGGGGATACCGACATTGCCGGCCGCAGGGGTAATCGCGACGAGTCCCGCTACGGCCCCGGACGCGGCCCCGAGCATCGAGGGCTTGCCCTTGATGAGCCACTCCCCGCCCATCCATGACAGCACCGCACAGGCGGTGGCGAGGTAGGTATTCATGAAGGCGAGCGCGGCGGTTCCGTTGGCTTCCAGCGCCGAACCGGCGTTGAAGCCGAACCAGCCGAACCACAGGAGCGAGGCGCCGATCATGGTCATGGTGAGGCTGTGCGGCGCCATGGGCTCACGGCCAAAACCGATGCGCTTGCCCAGCACGAATGCACCCACGAGGCCCGCGACGCCGGCGTTGATGTGCACCACCGTGCCACCGGCGAAATCCAGCGCGCCCCATTGCCAGATGAGGCCGCCGGTCGCATTAACGGCCGTGACCCTGGCTGCCGCGGAGTAGGCATCAGGCCCCGCCCAGTACCACACCATGTGAGCGATCGGGCAGTAGCTGAACGTGAACCAGATGACGAGGAACAGCAGCAGCGCCGAGAACCGGATGCGCTCCACGAGGGCGCCGAGGATCAGGCAGCAGGTGATGGCCGCGAAGGTCGACTGGAAGGCGACATACACCAGCTCGTAGAGCGGGGTGTTCTTGCTGAACGTGGACACGAGCGAGTACGCCCCGGTCTTCGGATCGAACGTGCCGCGGAGAAACACGCGGGAGAGGCCACCGATGATGGAGTTGCCTTCCGTGAAGGCGAGCGAGTACCCGTAGATGCACCACAGCACGGTGATCAGCGAGAAACTCACGAACACCTGCATGAGCACCGACAGCATGTTCTTGGTACGCACCAGGCCGCCGTAGAACAGCGCCAGCGCCGGCACCGACATCAGCAGTACGAAGGCGGTCGAGGTCAGCATCCATGCCGTGTCGCCCTTGTTCGGCACCGGCGTATCGGCCGCATAGGAGAGTGCGGGCGCGAGCACGGCGAGCACGGCGGCCACGCGGATTAAGGTGCGGGCAGATTTCACAGCAGCGGGCATGGCGTGCCTTTTTGTGTCTTCACATTGCAAACGCCCACTGCAAGCGCCATGGACGGCGCGTAAGCTAGTCGGGCGCGAGATGAGGGTGCAGATTCCGTGCCACGGAAATTCGGGCCATTTCGGACGCCCTGCGCCCTGCGATGGCGCGCGGCTGCACTGTCCTGGAGCGTTAGTCAGCGCACTGCCTCAATTCGGGGCAAGACTGAAGGCGGGTAAGACAATGGATTCGTTTCGCATCGACGAGATCGCACGGCGCCTGCTCGAGAGCGTGCCGCCGGCACTGCGCACCGTGCAGAAGGACCTGGAGACCAACTTCCGGGCGGTGCTGCGCGAGGGTCTGAGCAAGCTGGATCTGGTGAACCGGGACGAGTTCGACGCGCAGGCCAAGGTCCTCGAACGCACCCGCTCGCGCCTCGAGGCGCTTGAAGCGCGGCTCGCGACGCTCGAAGGCACCGCCGCGCCGCCCAACGGCAAGACATCGGGCACGGGCTGACCGCCCGCGCTCTGAGGGTTGCGGTTCGCCGTGGCCGTCGCGCGCGTGGCCTGCCGGGCGCAGGTCGGACTGACGGCACCCCTGGTCCACGTGGAGGTGAGCCTCGCCAGTGGACTGCCGGTGTTCTGCATCGTGGGACTCGCGGCGACGGTGGTGAGGGAAAGCAAGGAGCGAGTGCGCGCCGCACTCATTCACTCCGGTTTCGAATTCCCCGCGGGGCGCATCACCGTGAGTCTTGCGCCGGCAGATCTGCCGAAGGAGGGCGGCCGCTTTGACCTGCCTATCGCGCTTGGAATTCTGCTGGCATCCGGGCAGGTCCGCGCACCGGCGCGTAACGCGCCCGGGGCGTGGACGCGATGTGAGTACTACGGGGAACTCGGCCTTACCGGTGAGTTGAATCCCGTGGCGGGTATCCTGCCCGCGGCGGCGCAGGCGCAGCGCCATGGACATCAACTCATCGTGCCGCACGCCAACGCGGCGGAGGCGTGTGCTGCTGCCCCCGCGCTGGCGCACGCGGCCACGCATCTGCTCGAGGTGTGCGCGCATCTGCGGGGCGTCGCGGCGCTGCCGCTGTGCGCGCACGCGCGCACTGGCGCGCATGACCCCAGTTCGCCGCCACGCGCAAACGCACACCTGGACCTCACGGATGTGCGCGGCCAGTCGCTCGCGAAGCGTGCACTCATCATCGCCGCCGCGGGTGCTCACAGTCTGCTCATGATCGGCCCGCCAGGCTCGGGCAAGAGCATGCTCGCGCAGCGGCTGCCGGATCTGTTGCCGGTGTTGTCGCAGGAGGAGGCGCTGGAGGTCGCGGCCATCGCAGCGGTGAGCAGCGCGGGCTTCGACCCGGCACGCCTCGGAGAGCGGCCGTTCCGCACTCCGCATCACACCGCATCCGCTGCGGCGCTCGTCGGGGGCGGTGGCCGCGCGCGGCCAGGTGAAGTGAGTCTCGCGCATCACGGCGTGTTGTTTCTGGATGAGCTGCCGGAATTCGAACGCGTCGTGCTCGAGGCATTGCGCGAGCCACTCGAGACCGGGGTGGTGTCGGTGGCGCGCGCGGCTCTGAAGGTCCAGTACCCGGCCGCGTTTCAACTCATCGCCGCCATGAACCCCTGTCCCTGCGGGCGCCTGGGGGATGCCGCCGGCAGCTGCCGCTGTTCGGGCGCCGTGGTGCAGCGCTATCGCGGGCGTATTTCCGGTCCGCTCCTCGATCGGCTGGATCTGCACGTGGAAATGCCGCGGGTGGTGGTGGCGGAGTTCGACGCGCCGCCGGCCCAAGAAACCTCGACCCGCACCGCGGCGGCTGCGGTGACCGCGGCGCGCCACATCCAGCGCGCGCGTCAGGGTGCCTGCAACGCCCGGCTCGATGATGCCGAGGTAGCGCGCTGGTGCGCGCCCGATGCGGCGGGACGGCGGCTGCTGGATGCGGCAGTGGAACGCTTCGGGCTTTCCGCGCGCTCACGCACCCGGGTGCTGAAAGTTGCCCGCACGATTGCCGACCTTGAGCGCGCGCCGCAGGTTGGGGCCGCACAGGTTGGCGAGGCCATGATGTTGCGATGTCTGGACCGTGCCGGGCGTGAGCCGGCGCCGCGCGCGCTTACTGCGCCATCTGCACCATGTGATCGACGGCCTCTTTGATAACCGCGTCCGGCACATCCATGCGGCCGCCCTTGGGCGGCATCACGCCCGTCTTGCCCTGGAAGCCCTTGAGAGCGTGCTCGTAAAGTACCGCCTTGCCTTCGGCAATGCGCGGGGCCCAGGCCGCCTTGTCACCGGCCTTGGGCGCACCGGCGATTCCCTGCCCGTGACAGGCGCTGCAGGTCTGCTCGAACATCTCGGTGCCATTCTTCGGCATGGCGGCGACCGCGGCGGAACCGGCCGCAGCAGGAACTTCCGTCTTGATGGCAAGCGCGGAGTTGTCCTGGCCCGCGACGGCCTCGTGTGCCAGCGGCGTAAGGCGCGCGTCGACCGTCGCGGCGTAGTCAGGCTCGCTGAGCACCTGCAGGTCCTGCGTGTGGCTCGCGACGATACGCGCGAGCGCGAAGATCCCCACGGCGATCGCAATCAACAAGGCGATCACCATGCTGAAAACATTGAAAAAATGGGTATCCTGCTTGCTCACGTTGTTATCCGTCGCCGCGCGGTGCGATTTAGCCGCGGAGTATAGCCGCTCCGCTCCCGGCTTCGTAGCCAGCGCGGCGGCGTGCGGTTGGACGGCTTTTCGGGTCACGCGTATCATCGCCCGCCCCAACGCGCCCGTAGCTCAGTTGGATAGAGNNTCGAATCCAGTCGGGCGCGCCATCAATTTTTTTATCGCTGACCCGAGGTAGCCTGCACCAGCGCGCGCCAGGCCTGCGGAACTGAGAACTACTGGTGGTGCTCGGCCGCGGCCAGATCGTTGATGAGCGCCGTCAGCTGCTCCTCGCCCCCGGCCTGGCTGACGTCGGTGGTGTACTTGCCGTTGATGACGACGAACGGGACGTGGTCCACGTGGTAGCGCTGCGTGGTGTCCGCGGCGCGGGCGAGGTTCGAGTTCACCGAGAACGAGTTGTAGGTTTTGGCGAAGTCATCCGCGCTCACGCCGTTTTGCACCGCAAACGCCTGCTGCATGCGGAACGTCTGGTCGTCACTGTTGCCCACGAGGGGCGTGCCCTGCTGCACGGTGGCGAANNGCCTTCTCGAAAAGATCGTCGCGCCCGAGGGCTTCCAGTGTGTAGTAGAGCTTCGCGTGCTGCTGCTTGACGTTGTCCCAGATGACCGGCACCCGCACGAACTCCACGTAGGCGGCCTTTTTCTTCAGCCAGTCGATGAGGTGCGGCTCGAGCTCATAGC
>PMHN01000004.1 GCA_003156695.1 Gammaproteobacteria bacterium | reverse complement strand
ACCTATGTGCCCGAAAGCACATTCGTTCAGTGAGTTAAACGCGGGAACTTTAAGCGTGCCACGTCCCTCGAGTCGATCGGTTGAAGCAGTTGGCCCGACGGCCAGCATCGCCTTTTTTCTCTGACTTAAGCGACTTAGGCGACTTAGGCGGTGAGTGTCAGTGTCTCACGCGTTGCCATGACCAACCGTGCAGAAAACCGATGGTCGGATGCTCGGGTGCCAGCGAACTCGGGCGTTCGGAGGAGGCAGGCGCGCTACAGAAGCGATCGCGTGCGCTATCGGTGGGTCAACCAGTATCAAACATACCGCTGTAGGAGATCAGAAGCATACCTGTGCATCTATTGTCCATGCCCTTTGCTGCCCTTGTGCGGAGCGGAGGTCACACGTTACCCACGCTTTGTGCGGCAGTAGCTTCGAGCATGAAGGCCGGAACCGGCAGACCTTGCTGCGCCAATGTCTCGTTGATCTGCTGGATAACCGCTCGCACAGCGGTGCGCCGCGCAACACGTGCCCGCCACGCGAGCAGCCGAGTGGTCCGCGCGCTCATCGGAGCGCCCAGT
This sequence comes from Gammaproteobacteria bacterium, assembly GCA_003156695.1. Taxonomy (GTDB): domain Bacteria; phylum Pseudomonadota; class Gammaproteobacteria; order Steroidobacterales; family Steroidobacteraceae; genus 13-2-20CM-66-19. The sequence continues at coordinate 9,950 of PMHN01000004.1, read as the reverse complement.
CGCGTCGCAAAGAGCTGGGCCATAAAAAACGCGATATCGGCATATCCATAGTCGTCGGCGAGGTACTCGCGATCGATGAGCAGGTTTTCCAATTCTCCGTAGTAGCGTTCGAGCGCCGCGATCGCCTGCTGAGCCAGCGGATCACTCAAACAGTGCTGGAGGCCCATAAGACGAATGACTTGGGCAAAGAACACTTCGTCCGCCTTGGCCCGCGGGACTCGAAATCGCGGCCATAAGGGAGGGTTCGGCTGCAAATCTTCGAAATACTCAAAGATCTGCGTCGAGTCAAAAATCTCGACATCGCCGTGCACGAGCACCGGAACTTGGCCCTTCGGATTGATGCGCAATACTTCAGGGTGTTTTGGTTGGTAGAGGTGTTCTTGCGTAAAAGGGACCAACACCACCTGAACCGGCAAACCCTTCTCGATCGCNNCCGCAATCTGACACTTCGCTCCGTACATACTCAGTGGCCCGGAATAGAGCGTGATCGGCTTGATTGGGAGATCTGCCACGAGAGGTTCGTCGGCGATCGAAAATTACGCTTTCAACCGCGCAGCCTAGATCGAGGCGTCGGCGTAAGGCGCAGAACTTCCGGGTCCCGAACGAGTTGTTCCCGAGCGCTCGGCCACAGAACCCCCGCCCACTTTCTATCAGCCCTCAGTCTTGTTTCATAGGCAGCGTACGCGTCTGGACTCGTAAATTCGGCCAGCCATACAAAAATTTCCTCGCCAGCGCGAACCGGAAGCCGTGGAAAATTGTTTTTCTGTGTTGACGTAACGTAAGCGGCCAACGTGCGTGCCCCAGCTGCCTCGGTGTGGCGGCGTAGCGATCGAGCAAATAGCGCCTCGAAGGCGGAAAGAGCATTCGGTTTTGCGTAGTAGAGGGTCGCAACTACCAGGCCGATTCGAGCGCCCGCGGCAGGGCGAGATGGAATGTCCTTGAAGCGAAGTGCCGGCGAGGCTGGCTCAAGAAGCAGTACATTGTCCGAGTCGTCAATGGAGGCGTTGGCTTCGTTGCGACGCGCGTGCCACAGATCACTATCGTAAAAGGCTGCCAGCTCTCTGGCGCGCGACGACATGTCCTGGAAGCCGCGTATCCAGACAAATCGATCAGGTCGATCCAGATCGCGAAACTCGCCGATGACGGTCATGCCGGTGGCGTCCAGGGGATCCGCGAACGTGCCGTCGAAGAGTTCGATGAAAGGCTCCCGCCGGCCGGGGTGCAGCGTGTATTGGCGCAACTCCACCACGCTACAGCACGAGGCATCAGCTTGGGGGCCCGGTGATCCTACGGCCGGCGATCCTCGTGCGAACAAAAGACAGGACAGCCCGAACAGAATCGTCCGATGGCCCATCCCAACGACGGACCGTTGCCCCGGGAGTGCTGTCGCCGTCATAGCAGTTCTCTCTGTTGCGAAATAACAGACCGGGCATCCGGTTTGTGCAACAATATCGCCCTGACATGGCTTTGTTGTCAAGCGATGGCACCTTCGCGAATATCTTCCCCTATGAAAACCTCCCGCGCGAAAGCCGCCCATAACGTGCCGCGCAAGAATGATCCCCAGGGGCTGCGGGCGCGAATCCTGGATGTGGCCGCTGAGCTGTTTCAGTTGCGCGGTTACTGCGCGACTTCCATGCAAGACCTGATGCAGGCCGCGGAGGTATCCGGCGGGGCCCTGCATCATCACTTTGCATCTAAAAAGGCGCTTGGGCTTGCTGTCATTCTCGAGAGAGTCGCGCCGACCGTTCGGGAGACCTGGATCGATCCGGTGCGTACCAGCGAGTCGCTGCGGACAGCGGTTTCGCGGATCTTTGCAGGAATCGCGGCGGGCATCGAGGCCAGAGGTCGTGTTGCTGGTTGCCCCCTCAACAACCTGGCGCTGGAGCTCGCCCTGGCCGATCCGGAGTTTCGCGAGGCTGTTGATTCGGTGTTTAGTGAGTGGCGTGCCGCGCTGGGGGACCGCATTGGTGGCACTCCCGGCGGCGCTCGGCTCGATCAGACTCGGCGGGCCGCCGCTGCGATGTTTATCATCTCAACCTACTCTGGCGCGATGACGCAGGCCAAGACCTCCCAGAACTCGGCGCCACTTCGGAGCGCTGCCGACGAGCTCATGCGCTGGATCCGCGAGCGCAATTTTGGAGCGGCCTCGCGGATATCCCGAACACCTCTGCTATGACATTGACACTTGCCCGCAGTCACATCGAGCCCGCAGCAGATGATTTCGTTTGCTCAGCGAACAGCACCCAGGAAATACCTCGGTATGAGAACCAGTCTCGGTCGTCACGTTACTGAGCAGCTGCCTTTTCTCTTCGCGCCCCTAGCAGCTCAGTCGGGAAAGGGCTTCGAGGCTAGCAGCGATGCAGCGCTGAGCGTCCAGCCGCCTCATATCCCTCGGAGTGCCTCTTTTTAAGATATGGCCGAATTTCTCAAACGAGGAACCACGATGACCCTGACAAAGGAAGCGAAGCTCATGTGTGGTATCACCCTTCTGGTCGTTCCGACAATCATGTACGGGGGCTGGGCGCTGCTTGGGGTTCTCATGCACGCCCGCGTGGGCGAGAATGTGAACGGGTTGCACCTGGATGAGACTCAGTGGGCACTGTGGCGTGCGGGGCATGCGCACGCGGGCGTGTGGATTCTCCTGTCGTTGGTGCTGCAGATCCTGCTCGACTCCGCGCGTTTATCCGTCAGATTCACTTGGGTGGCGAGAATCAGCGCGCCCGCTTCAGCCGTCGCTCTGTCAGCGGGATTCTTTGGCCTGGCGTTCTCAGCCGCCTACAGCGCGTTACTGTACTTGGGTATCGGCCTCATGCTCGTTGCACTCTTGACAGCCGCCATCGGACTTCTGCGAGGAACTCGCGTCGGTGTCAGCTAACGGTGTCTGCGTCTATTGAGACGCGATGCCCAAGGCAGGCGTGGCGCCATGACTATCCACTCACGTTTAGCGGAATAACGCTATGTATTTACCGGCACTAATGGCTTCATTGCATCATTTTGCCGCCTTCACTTTAGTCGCCACGCTTGCCGTAGAAGTAGCCACTTTCAAACCCCCATTGTCTGTGCTGCAAGCGCGGCGGCTACAGCGCACCGACCTAGTCTTTGGTACCGCCGCGGCCGTACTTCTCGTCGTTGGCCTATTGAGAACACAGTGGTTCGAGAAAGGTCCCGCCTATTACTGGCACGATGTGTACTTTCTGATCAAATTAGGCGCGTTCATCGTCGCCGGCCTGATCTCGATATACCCGTCAATCACATACCTATCGTGGAACCAAGCGCTGACCGCCGGCCGTGGGCCCGATGTGTCAAAAGCCTGCACAAAACGGGTACGACTGTGTCTGGTGCTTGAGCTCACCACGATCTTCATTATCCTGCCGTGCGCAGCCCTAATGGCTCGTGGCTTCGGGTATCTCCGCTGAGGCGTCAGAATGCCGGGGTCGAGGCGCCGAATGGATGGTTGCGGAAAGAACCGTTGGTTGTAGGAAGTTTGCTGGAATAGAATTCCCTCGAAAATTTGTAAACCGTAGGTCGTAGGTTCGACTCCTACAGCCGGCATTTCTTATTTCCAGGTTCAAGAAATTCGCCAGCCCGGGCTGGTCCCGGGCCGGCAGCAAGATCGCGAAGAGCCCAATCAGGCTCTACTCTTTATTTTTCGGCTCTGCATCAGCGCTGCCGTGTGCAGCATGAGGAACAACGGCACGAGGAATGCCGGAATCAGCAGCAGCGGCAGCGTTGCCATCGGAGCGGTGCTGATCTCTCCCGGGGCCCCCGTTGTTAGGGTGGCACTCAGGGTTCCAATGCTGATGGCAACGATGAGGTCGAGTATGCCAAGCACATTCCAACGGATGAATGCGGCGCTGGCGGCGAAGTCAGGCTGACGCACCAGGGCAAGGACCATCCATGGGGCGGCGAAACCGATGGCCATGTCTCCGAGGCCTGCCGGCAGGGCGAACATGGCGGGCAGCACGTTGTGCGCGTACAGGGAGAGGAAGCCCAGACCCGCCCATCGCCACGCCTGGATACCCGCGATGAGACGCAGGTCGAGCGAGAGAACGAAGTCACGGAATGATTGCGAGAGCCACAGCCATGCAAAGAACAGCAGCAGCGGCGCTCCAACCCCTATCGCAATGGCGAACGGCGGTGTCCCGGGACGACCGACGAAAGCGCCGGCGGCCCCGAGTGACACGACGAGCAGGAGCCAGACGGTCAGGACGAGGGTTACGTTCAGGGGGATGCCGCTAAGCCAGGTGGGCTGACGCTCGGCCGGGCGGGGAAGGACCGTGGTTGTCATGACGTTCTCCTTTTAGTCACTTGCATTTTGCAAGTGACAAGGAACCGTAGCATACTCACTTGCACTCTGCAAGTCTCTGGGGTCCTTGAACCGCACAATGAGTACCGCGAAGCCTTTCACACGCTCCGCTTGTGCGGTCGCCAATTCGCTCGACATCGTTGGCGACAAGTGGACGCTGCTTGTGGTGCGCGACTTGCTGCATGGAAAGCGCACCTACGGGGAACTCGCGAATTCGCCAGAGCGCATTCCGACCAACATTCTTGCGGATCGTCTCAGGCGCCTGGAAGGTGCCGGCATCATCGCCAGTACGCCATATCAGGAGCGACCGGTGCGGTACGCTTACGCCCTTACGCCAAAAGGTAGGGCTCTGGGTGACGTGCTGCTCGCGTTCGTGCGTTGGGGCAAGCAGTTCATACCGGGTACGGTGGCACTGAATCAGGGTTCAGCGGGCGCCGGGTCAGCAGTGCCGGCCGGGAGCCCACGCCGCGCGCGCACAAGGCGCGGGGGGTGAAGCAAGCGGTCTATCGAAGGCCACGTTGTCCGGCTCTATGGAACCAGCAAGTCGAAAAAGTAACGCAACGAAGGCATGTCGGGCGTCCGGTAAACCAAGAATGTCAGTTGAGATGGGGTTCCATCCGCGTCAAGGCAAAGCCGTGCTTTTCAATCATACCCTCGAACTCGCAGCCGCCACGTCCGTAGAGTTCGGCCGGGGAAATGCCGCTGCCATCTCACGCAGCCACGCAAGGAGCTGCTGCACCTTCGGCATCGTGACGTACATCTCCGGGCACACGAAGTAATAGGCGCGCGGACACGGCACGATGCGCTCACTGGCCTGCATGATGCGGCCGGTTGTCAGGTCCTGCGCCGCGAGCGACCAGCGCGTGAGTGCCAGGCCCTGTCCCTGCTCGGCACCGGCCAACACTGTCAATGAGTCGTCGTAGGCGGTCCCCCGCTCCTGCCAAGCGGCCGTGACTCCAGGGTGCAGCCACAGCGACCATTCTTCGTCAGAGGAGTGCAGCAGGGGAAAGCGCTGCAGATCCGCGGCGTCGCGCAGCGGACCGTATTTCGCGAGCACCTCACGCGTGCACACGGGCACAAACCACTCATCCATGAGCTTCTCGCTATAGAGGCCTGCGCTCGGGCCGATGCTCATGCGCACGGCCGCATGAAAGTCGCTGCTCGCGAAGTCGACCGGCGCGCGCGAAGTGTGAATGCTCAGCTCGATCTCAGGATGGCGGTCATGAAACTGCGGCAGACGGGGTAGCAGCCATTTCTGCAGGTAGGAGGCGAGCGTGCTGATTCTGAGCGCACCGCTCAGCCGGTCCTGACGCAGCTGCTGCATCGACTGCTGCAGCGTACCGAGTCCCCGCCGCACGCCCGGGAGCAGCAGCTCGCCTTCGGCGGTCAGGGTGNNTACGCCGGAAGAGCGGTACGCGCAGGTATTGCTCGAGTGTGCGTATCTGCATGCTCACCGCCGCGGGCGTCACGTGCAGCGCCTCCGCCGCCTCCGTGAAGCTCAGGTGCGAGGCGACGCTTTCGAACACGCGCAGACCGTTCAAGGGCAACCTTTCAAACCCCAGCAAACGTTTAGTTTTTCTTAACCTTCTATCAGACATCGCGTTTGCTGCTTGTGCGTGTTGCGCCGACACTATGCACCATCAAGTAGGAGGTATTCTTCATGAAAACCAGTAACTTAGTGGGCCTGATGATAGCACTGATCATCTCGATGGGAGGATTTGAGGCGGTCAATCTTCTCTTTACGCACGCCTCAAGCAGCCATGAGCGGCCATCCGAGGCGCTGATCTACCGCGTCTAGGGAGGCTGCCATGGCAGTACGCGCTGAAATTGAATTTCTCGCCCCTGGGACCGAGTGCTTCTTTACCTTTGCGCCCGAGACGCCGTCCGGTGCCGAACCGGAGACTGCGCGTTTCGTAAGCCACACGGTAGAGATCCGCGACCTGCGCGGCGGCGAGGTGCTGCGACTCGATGAGCACGGTGGGACGCTCGGGCGTTGGCCGACGCGGGTGCGACGCTTGGACACGCCGTCGGCCGGCCGATGCATCACGCGCACACTGATTACACGCCGCGCTCGGCGCTTGATCGTCTGCGCCGCGAGTTGGGGCCGCATGCCGAGGCGGGACTGTCGCGCTACCTGCAGAACTGAGTGCACGACCGAAACAACGGACGGCTGCCGAAACGGATCTGTTGGACTGCTCCCTCCGTGATTAGCCCGATCCCGACCGACGCGCTCCGGCCCAAGATCCGCCAGTCAGCTTTTGTCCAAGAAACTCGATACAGCGGACGCTGCACTGGCAGCTTACGGGCATAGGATTCCGGCCAGGGAGCGGGGCTGCCCAGTTGCGTCAGTCGGTCCGAGGCCGGTTGCGCGTGTGCGGCTTGGTCAGTTCTGCATCGCCGTATGTACCCGTAAGCTGACCGTCACGGGCAAAATCACGGATCAACTTAAAATATCCCGGAGCATAGTTGGTAGAGATCCGATCGCCTTTCGCATTCACGTCGAACAACGTCATGCCGTGTTCCGCGTTTGGATAATAGGCCAGAGTGAAAGGGTGGTCGGCTGCGATGAGCGCCTTGATTCGACGCCTCGTCTCGGCACTCGGTGCCTCATAGTCCTCGCCGCCCAGTATCCACAGCTGCGGCACCGTTGCAGCGCGCAGCGTTGGCATCGGATCGTAGTAGAACGGAGTGCTCCGGGTCAGACTTAGCTCCGTGCCGCCCAGCTCTCGAAGTTGTGCCTCCGAATACGGTAGCAGCAGATACGTGTAGTTGCCGTGAAGATCTTTGTACCAAGGCGCACTGCGGTACTTTGCGCGCATGGCATCCAGCTCTGCAAACCCCTCAGTGAAGTGGCTGGCTATCACGACTTCGGCGGCACGTGCGACCTCAAGTGCCTGAGCAATCTCGGCGGGAGAGTAGCCTTTTTCCCGCATCTCGATCTCAACTTCTTGCTGGTCTTCGTCGATTATCGACACGGCCAGCCCATAGCAGACGATGACAAAATCAACCGGTGCGCGATTCGCCGCGATCGGAGCGACCCATCCGGCCTGGCNNTGGCTGCCACCTTGATAGCCAATTCGAGTGAGACGCGACCCGGCGAGGCGCCGCGCCTCGCGCATTGCTGCAACGGCATCATTCGCCAGGAGGTTGAAGTCTTGAGTGGAGGCTCCCGCAGAACGCCCCGTGCCTCGTTTGTCATAGACAAAGGCGCCGACGCCATATGCCGGTAATAAACGCTGCAAGAAGAAGGTTTCCAAGGCCGAGTTTTGATCTGAACCGTGCAGAAGTACGACGACCGGCACCTTGCTGCTTCCCAAAGGCATCACGAGGCGACCCACCAATGCGGTGCCCCGACTGTGAAACGTAGTTTCGCGTACGTTGAAGTCGATCCGCTCGCCGCGGACGCGGTCAAATTCGATTGAACCCTTGTCACACTCGTTAAAAGATACCGACTTACCATCGCCGTGGTCGGTCGAGCCAGAAGTGCTCGTCCACACCCCGGCGACCGTTTTGTGCAATGCCCCGGTCGTTCCATCGAAGCGACGCCAGCGCAACGTGTCGTCGTCCGACGGAGCAATATCGACGACACTGCCGTTGGATAACAGATAGGCGCCGATGTGGCAGTTTGGGAGTGCGCGCGCCATCGGCGCATTTGGGTCTGTTATATGTGGCGGAACGCTGGCTGCTGAGTAACAACGCGCCGCCAGCACGCATAGCCCGATTGAGCGGAGTGCAATGCGAACCCATCCGCTATTGATTGCTCGAGCTGACGGAACTGTTTTCATGATCCTGTTGACCTCGTTGCAATAGTTCTGTTCACGGAGTCACAACACTGGCTGCCCGAGAATTCTGCCCTCAATAGTGTGCTGCGACGCTCAGGCACTCCCTGACGGTCGATCGATCCGCAGCTCCATTGCACCGTGCATGGCCTCAGCGTGCTGAGGCCGCGGCAGACTTTGCGCCGGAAAGCGCTCGAAGCCCATGCGGGCTCTGCGGGGTACAGCTGCGAGTCTCATAGTTTGGCGATCATCAGCACGCGCTTAACAAGCGCAGAGCCTGGGAGACGACGGCTGTGTCCGTCAAGAGCGCCTCGCGCAGTCCGCTGTTCAATGTCGTCTCGACTGCCTGACAGTCGTTGATCGTCGACGCCGGAACACACTCCGCGGCTCATTTCACCCGCTCGAACTCCATAAGCCGGCTGACTTCCCAAATGCGACAACCTTTCCCATCCCATAGACCGCGGTCGACCTGGCGCATCTTTCATGGACGCCCGACGGGGTTCGTTGTAAACATTCCGCCCGCTTGATTTTAGAGGAGACGCAGCATGGACCGATTCACGGGTGGTTGCCTTTGCGGCAACGTCCGAATTGTGGCGTCGGGACTCCCATACCGGGTCGGCCTTTGTCACTGTCTCGACTGCCGCAAGCATCATGGGGCCCTTTTTCACGCTTCCGCGGTGTTCCCTCAGGAGGCGGTGAGGATCGATGGCGAAACACGCGACTACGCCAGCCGGTTTNNTTTTTCTGTCCCCACTGCGGCTCGTGCATTTTCGCACGCACCACAGACGAAATCGAAGTGAACTTAGGATCCCTGGATGCCCCTGACCAACTGATGCCAACCTACGAAAGCTGGATCGTCCGTCGCGAGTCCTGGTTGCCGCCGTTTCCGCTCACGAGACGATACGACCGCGATCGTGACGCCACGAGTCGCTTTGAAGAGTAGGTCGCACGAACGGCGCGAAGGCGCCGTTACGAGGTGACAGAGATGAATGCCTTGATCGACATCTCGAATCAGATGCGTCCTCAAGCGAGCATGAAAGCGAGGGCGTTGTCGGGTGATCGCGTGTCGTCGGCCGAGTCACGACCGCGTACTAACCGGGGCGTCTGAAAGTGGCCAAAGGTCGGGAAAGTGAAATGCCACCCCCTGAACTGTGGGCGGCCTTCTTTGATTCAGACCGAGTCCTGGAGGTACTTGGATGTGGCGGTTTGCCCGGCGACGTTGTCGAGTTCGGCTGCGGCTACGGGACATTTACGATTGCAGCGGCGCGCCGAGTCTCCGGTATCGTTTACGCATCGGACATCGATCCGTTGATGGTACGTGCGACGATCGATCGTACGGCGCAAGCAGCAATCCGTAATGTCGTTGTGGAAGAACGAGACGTCGTATCCGAAGGCTGCGGGCGACCCGATGGTTCGGTGAGCTTCGTCATGCTGTTCAACATCCTGCATATTGAAGATCCGATGAGTCTGATGCGTGAAGCTCACCGGGTGCTGCGCGGCGGTGGCGTCGCGGGTGTGATTCATTGGCGGCACGACATCGAAACACCGCGCGGGCCCTCGCTTGCAATCCGCCCGACTCCTGCGCAGTGCCGGTTGTGGGCCGAGCGAGCGGGGCTGCGCTGGCTGAGCTCACCTGATCTACCTAATTCTCCTTGGCACTGGGGAATGGTAGTAGAGCGTCCCCTCGGGTCAGTCTTCGACGTCGGTTAGACCAAAATCCTGGTCAAACTTCAACGTCCGTTTCGGTCCCCTGCGCGTTCAAATCGTCTCACTGAAGCACGTGTTGCGGCAGGAGGCGATCGCTCTCTTTCCTGACCACGGCATAACACTCGCAACACAGCTCTTCCAGCTTTGGCCGGTCCAGT
>PMHN01000117.1:11290-15985 GCA_003156695.1 Gammaproteobacteria bacterium | reverse complement strand
CCGCGGGCCACGCGGCCGCAACCGCGCCGGTGGCGGCCGATCCCGGCGAGGGGCCGCGCATCACGCTGTCAAAGGACAACGTGCATCTGGAATATCGGGTTTACGGACACGGCGAGCCGGCGATAATGCTGGTGCACGGCTGGGCCTGCGATGCCAACTACTGGAACGCGCAGCTCGAGCCGCTCAAGGCGCGCTACACCGTCGTGGCCTTGAATCTTGCCGGCCACGGCGGCTCGGATAGCAACCGCAGCGTCTGGTCGATCGCCAACTACGCGCAGGACGTCGCGGCGATCGCGCACGAGATTCCGAACACGCACATCGTGCTGGTCGGGCATGGCATGGGTGCGCTGGTCGCGCTTAGCGCTACCCCGCTGATTGGCCCGCGGGTCATCGGCGTCATCGCGGTCGACGCACTGCGCTCGGTCGGCCTGCCGCCACTGCCGCCGCGCGAGGTGGCAGCGCGAATCGCGCCGTTCCGCGCCGACTTTGTCGGCTCGACGCGCACGCTGGTGACCGACTCGCTCTTCCCGAAGGGTGCCGATGCGCTGCTGGCCCAGAAGGTCGCATACGACATGTCGCTCGAGCCGCCTGCCATCGGCGTCGCCAGTCTGCAGCAACTGCTCTCCGTGGATACGGCGCCCGTGATCGCGCAGGTGCACGTGCCGGTGTACGCGATCAACTCCGATCTGGAACCGACGGATGCGGCGCGGATTCGCAAATCGCTGCCGCAGTTCACCCTCGACGTGGTGCCGCACACGGGGCACTTCCTCATGATGGAGGCGCCGGCGCAATTCAACCCGCTGCTGTTGAAGGACCTCGACGCACTGACGCACGCCCCTGCTCATTGATCAGCAGCGGGCTCNNCGGGCGGCGCGACCCGGCCCAGCCTTGAGTGCTAAGCGTCCTTTTTCGGACGGATGAGGCCTTCCTGTGCGGCGCTCGCCACCAGGCGACCGTCGCGGGCGAACACCCGTGCGCGGGCGAAGCCGCGCGCACCGGAGGCACTGGGGCTCTCCATGTCGTACAGCAGCCAGTCATCCACCCGTAGCGTGCGATGAAACCACATGGCGTGATCGATGGTCGCCATGATGACGCCCGGCCGCAGCGGCGAGTTGCCATGCGGCAGGTTCGCGGTATCGAGCAGGAAGAAATCCGACACATAGGCGAGCAGCCGCCGGTGCAGCATTTCATCCTCCGGGAGCGCCCCTACCGCGCGCAGCCATATCTGCCGCAGTGGCGGTGCACGTTGCGGCCGCAGGTAATCGATCGGCTGCACCAGGCGGAATTCGAAGGGTCGCGGCAGCTCGAAAAAGCGTCGCGCGCGTTCGGGCAACTTCTCGAGCACCGCCGGCGGCGGCCCCCCGGAGGATGCCAATTGCTCCGGCGTCGCCACCTGCGGCATGTCGCTTTGGTGTTCGAAACCGCTCTCGGCGACCTGGAATGACGCCGTCATGTTGAAGATCTGCGCCCCGTGCTGGATGGCGACCACGCGGCGATTGCTGAAGCTGTGGCCGTCGAGGCTGCGATCCACCTCGTAGACAATCGGCGCGTTGCAGTCCCCGCGACGCAGGAAGTACGCGTGCAGCGAGTGCACCGTGCGGCCCTCGACGGTCGCGGCGGCGGCGGACAGGGCCTGGCCGAGCACCTGTCCGCCAAACACCTGCGGCGCACCGGTGTCGCGACTCTCACCGCGGAAAAGGTTCACCTCCAGCTGTTCGAGCTCGAGGAGCTTGAGCAGATCGGCGAGGCGCTGGTCCATGGGCTGGGTGGGTGCTCAGGCGCTCAGTCGAGCTTGAACGTGCCGTGCATCAAGGCGTTGTGTCCCGGAAACGTGCACAGGTACGCGTAGGATCCGCCCTTGGTCAACAACGCTGACGAAAAGGTGACGCTGGCGCTCTCCCCGCCGCCCACGATCTTGGTGTGCGCCAGCACGCGCTTGTCTCCCGGCGCGAGGTAGTCATTCGCGAGTCCGGCGCCCATGCCGGCCTGGGCTACGGCCGCCAGATCCGCGGCACGCACCAGCACCCAGTCGTGTCCCATCGCTTCCCTGGGAAGCTTGCCCGAGTGGTGCAGCGTAACGGTGATCTGCGTGCAGCTCGCCGGCGCGGCGAGTGCCTGCTTGTCGTACTGCATCTGGTCGTTGCCCGAAATGTCGAGCTTGCAGGGATCAGCGTGTGCGGACAGCGGCAGGGCGAACGCCGCCAGCATAACGGCGGCGGCGAGGTGGTAGCGCAGGCGGCTCATGGTCGTCTCCTTCGCGGTCAATCCGGCACGCCCAGGCGCTGGTGCATGACGGGACTGGTGGTGGTGTACTGCAGAAACTGCTTCTTCTGCGGAAACAGGTGATGCTGGATCGCGAACGCCGCCAGCGCGGCCTCGTGAAATCCCGACAGGATCAGTTTCTTTTTGCCCGGGTAGGTGTTGATATCGCCGACCGCGAAAACCCCCGGCAGGCTCGTCTGAAATTTCTCGGTATCGACCGTGAGCGCCTTCTTCTCCAGCGCCAGTCCCCACTCGGCGATCGGGCCGAGTTTGGGGTGCAGGCCGAAAAACACCAGCAGCTGATCGGCTTCCAGTGCCTGAGCCGCGCCGGCGCGGGTCTTGATATTGACGCCGCGCAGGGCGCCATCGCCGACGATCAGCGACTGCGGCAGCGCTTCGAAATAGCGCATGCGTCCGGCCGCGACCTGATCGTGCATTTTCGCTACGCTGGCGGGCGCGGCACGAAACTCCGCGCGCCGATGCACGAGCGTGACCGCCGCGGCGCGCGGCAGCAGTTCCAGTGTCCAGTCGAGCGCGGAATCGCCGCCGCCGAAAATCACCAGGCGCTTGCCCGCGAGCTCGCCCGCGTTCTTCACGCGGTACTGGATGGCGCCGCCCTCGAAACCCTCCGCCCCTTCAAGTCCGATGCGTCGCGGCTGGAATGAGCCCACACCACCGGCGATGACCACGGCGCCGGCGTCAAAGTGTGTCCCGGCGCTGGTGGACAGCTGGAAGCGCCCGTCGGCACGGCGCGTAAATGCCACGACCTCGTAGCCGAGATGCAGTTGCGGTTTGAAGGGCTTGATCTGTTGCAGGAGCCGGTCGACCAGCTCCTGTGCGCCACACATCGGTATCGCCGGGATGTCGTAGATCGGCTTTTCCGGATAGAGCTCGGCGCACTGGCCGCCGGGATGCTGCAGCGAATCCACCACGTGCGCGCTGATGCCGAGGAGACCCAGCTCAAACACCTGGAACAGTCCGCACGGTCCGGCGCCGATAATCACGACCTCGGCGCTGATCGGCGCCACCGGGTCCGTGGAGGGTGCAGTTACGCTCATGTGTGGAGGCATTGTAGGGGGTCTGCCCCGCTCTCGCATGCCCCGAAAGAGCTGCGCGCGCGCAGCGCGCCCGCTATGCGGATGCGCTCGCACCATGGCTGGTCGTATAGTAGACACCGACACCGACGATCACGCGCAACATCCATGAACCGTAACTGCGAGGAACTGCCTTGACGTCCAACAGCGAACTTCACGAGCGCCGCCAGCGGGCGGTGCCGCGCGGCGTAACCAACTCGCTCGCGGTCTACGCCGAGCGTGCCGCCAATGCCGAGATCTGGGACGTCGAGGGGCGGCGCTACATCGACTTCGCCAGCGGTATCTCGGTGCTCAACACCGGCCACGTGCATCCGAAGGTGCAGCAGGCTATCGCGCGCCAGCTGGAAAAGTTCACCCACACCTGCTTCCAGGTCACCCCCTATGAGAGCTACATCGCACTCGCCGAAAGCCTGAACGCGCTCGCCCCGGGGGCCAGTCCCAAGAAGACCATCTTCCTCACCACCGGCGCCGAAGCGGTCGAAAACGCACTGAAGATCGCCCGCTTCCATACCAAGCGCTCGGGTGTCATCGCTTTTTCCGGAGGCTTCCACGACCGCACGCTCGCGTGCATTGGCCTCACCGGCAAGGTGGCGCCCTACAAAACCGGGTTTGGCCCCATGCTGCCCGAGGTTTATCACCTGCCCTACCCGATGCCCTACCACGGGGTCACGGTCGAGCACTCACTGCACGCACTCGAACAACTGTTCAAGGCGGACGTCGACCCGGCACGCGTGGCGGCGATCATCATCGAGCCGGTGCTGGGCGAGGGCGGTTTCTATGCCGCGCCGGCGGAACTGCTGCGCAAGCTCCGCACACTGTGCGACACGCACGGCATCGTCTTCATCGCCGATGAGATTCAGTCGGGTTTTGGCCGCACCGGGCGCATGTTCGCGATCGAGCATGCCGGTGTCGAACCGGATCTCATTACCATCGCGAAGAGTGTCGCTGGCGGAGTGCCGCTGTCCGCGGTGACCGGTAAGGCCGACATCATGGACTCGCCCGGACCGGGCGGACTTGGCGGTACGTTCGCGGGCTCCCCGCTCGCCTGTGCTGCGGGGCTCGCGGTTCTGGAGGTGATGCGCGAGGAACAACTGCTCAAGCGCGCCCAGGACATCGGGCGCTTCATGAGCTCGCGCTTAAAGGGGCTCGGCGTACGCTTCCCGTGCATTGGCGAGGTGCGCGCCTTAGGCGCCATGGTGGCGGTGGAGCTGGTAAAGCATTCGCGCGCGGACTCCCCGGATGCGGATCTCACCCGGGCACTGGTGCAGGCGGCCGGCCGGCACGGACTGGTGATTCTTTCCTGCGGGGTCTACTCCAACGTGATCCGCTTCCTGGCGCC
>PMHN01000117.1:0-11284 GCA_003156695.1 Gammaproteobacteria bacterium | reverse complement strand
TCGCTTCCTGCGATTTTCGCCAATAGTCTAGGCGCGACCGGCGTTGGCGTCGGTCGGCGTGTGGAAGTATTCGCTTTCCGAGGCGAGCTGCTCCAGGAGGCGCTTGAGTTCGGCCATCCGGCCCTGGGCGGTGCTGATCGGCATGCAATCCTGACAACGCGGGTCGCCGCACGGCTGGCGCGAGTACAGCCAGTACTGGATCGCGCCGGCCAGTAACCCGTCGGCGATATCCCAAAGGTCAGCGTCCTTGTCCTTGTCCGCGATCCGGTTGCCCAGATCGACGGCTTTGGAGAACGCGGCGTCGAACGTATCTGCCAGCTCGGTCATGGTTTATGGCCGCCCTTCATCATTGGCTCCTAGTATAGGGCAAAGACTGCGTCCGCCGACCGCGGGCGGCCTTCCAGGCCGCGCCCCAACCGCACAACCGCCCGCGACGCCGTAGCGCGGCCCGCGCTCGCCCCTTATTCACGCCCCGACGCGCGGTCGGTCACGTCCCGCCCGCGCTTTGTGGGATCTGCCCCACGGAAGCGCGTCAGCGCCACCCGCATGATGTGTGCGGTTAATGGACTAACTAAGAAGGTGGCGTCATCCGCTCGCGGCGGCTTATGTTCTATGGACCCGTTAGCTGACATTCCCGAGGCCGAACCGGAGCCGGCACGGCTGGCTCCACCAGTGCGGCGTGCCTGGCGACTGCGCCTGGGTATCGGCTGGCGGCTGAGCTTCGGGCTGGCCGCCGTCACGGCGGTGCTGATCGCCGGTGAAATGCTGGCCGCGCGCACGGCGCACGAGGCGCTGGATGCGATCCACAGCATGCAGGGCGAGCACGAGCCGCTCGCCAGCCGCGCCAGCGCGGTGATGGAAAAGCTGGTCGCCTACGACCGTGCCGTCGGTGCGTACGTGGAGGCTCGCTCGGGCGCGGACATCAACACCCTGACGGAAGCCGGGGACGCGCTCGAGGCAGCGGTCGGCGATTACTTCGAGGGCAAGCCGAGTCCGCAGCCAGACCCTGAAGCCTCACAGCTGCGCGCCCAACTCACCCACCACATTGCCAACGCCCGCCAGCTCGCAAGCCGCGCCGCGCAGCGCGCCCAATGGGCGCAGCAGCGTCAGGCCGCGCTCAACCGGATCTACCAGCGCATCGCCTCCGCGGGGGGCTCGGGGCTCGTCATCAACGGCACGCAGGTCCTCGCCCGCCGCTCCCTCGCGGAGCTCGAAACGGCGGTGGATGCGGTTCGTGATGATCTCGGCTCCACTGCCGACGTGCTGCAGCGCGAGCGGGAGTTCACCGCGGTACTGGCCGCGCACAGCGCGGAATTGCAGGCCTCGCCGGGACGTGCGTGGCTCACCATGGTGCGCGAAGATTTTGCGCTCGCGACCCATCTGCGACTCGAGGTGGCGCGTTATGACGCCGTCAGCCGGCCTGAGTGGCACAGCCTGCTCGAGGAAAGCGCCGCACTCACCGCCGGCGTGGATGATCTGTTGCAGAAGCCGGCGCGCCGCGCATTGCTGCTGGCAGCCCAGCGCACGGCACGCTCGGCCGAGGTCGCCGAACGCACCCTCGTCACCACCGGCGTGGAGGTGCTGGCCCTGCTGGTGTTGGTATCGCTGCTGCTGGTCGCGAGCATCAGCCTGCCCGTGCGGCGCCTGACTGCAGCTACGCGCCTGCTGGCGAGCGGGGACCGCGTGGCGCGGGCGCCGCGCGGCGGTTCCGCGGAGATCGACGAGCTCGCCGAGTCATTCAATACCATGGCAGACCGCATCGCGTACGCCGAGGCGAAGCTGCGTGCTCACCAGGCGCAGCTCGAGCGCCACGTGGCCGAGCGCACCCAGCAGCTGCATCATCTCGCGCACCACGATCCGCTCACGCAGTTGCCCAACCGCCGCCAGCTCTCTGCGCACCTGGCCGCGGCCCTGTCGCGCGCCGGACGGCAGCGGCGTCTCGCACTGCTGTTCGTCGATGTGGATAACTTCAAGTCCATCAATGACACCCTCGGACACAGCTTCGGGGACCGCGTGCTGCAGCAGATCGCGGTCCGCCTGCATTCCGCCACCGCTGGCGCCGCCTCGCTCCTGGCGCGCCTCGGCGGCGATGAATTCACCGTGCTCCTCGAGAATGTGACCTCCGATGCCGACGTGCAGCGCTGTGCGGAGCGGATCGTGGCCGCGCTGCAGGAGCCGCTGATGGTCGACGGCCGCGTGCTCGCCACGACCGCGAGCCTCGGCGCGAGCCTCTACCCGGACCACGCCACCGACGCCGAAGGCCTGCTGCGCGCCGCGGATGTCGCGCTGTTCCGTGCCAAGGAACTTGGCCGCAACCGCTGCGCGATCTACAGCCCGGCACTCTATGATGCGGCCGCGCAGCGCTTTCGCCTGGAGCAATCGTTGCGCCGCGCGGTCGAGGATGGCGATCTGCTCCTGATGTACCAGCCACAGCTGGCACTGCCGACCTTCGAGGCGACGATCGTGGAGGCGCTGTTGCGCTGGCGCAAGTCCGACGGCCGCATTGCTACCGCCCACGAGTTCATACACACCGCTGAGCAGACCGGTCTCATCCACGACATGACCGACTGGGTGCTGAATGCGGCGGCCGCAACCGCGGCCGGCTGGCGCGCGCAGGGCTGGCACAAGGCCTGCGTGGCGGTGAACGTTTCACCGCCGCAGTTCTTCGAGAGCGACTTCGTCGAGCACGTGGCACGCACGCTGGCGGCGACCGGATTGCCGGCGAGCGCCCTGGAGATCGAAGTCACCGAGACTGTGATCCAGACGGGACCGGCGACCATTGAGTCGCTGCGCCGTCTGCGTGCACTCGGGGTTGCCATCGCGCTCGACGATTTCGGCATCGGCTACTCCTCGCTGACTTCGCTCGAGCAGCTACCCATCACGCGGGTGAAGCTCGACCGCCAGCTGGTGGCGGGTGTCGACAGCAATCCGCGTTCCGCGGCCATCGTGCGTTCCATCGTGGCTCTGTGTCACGGACTCGGCCTGCAGGTGGTGGCCGAAGGCGTCGAACGTCCGGCGCAGCTGGACTTCCTGTCGCGCTGCGGCCCGATCAGCGTGCAGGGTTACCTCCTGGCGCAGCCCGTCGAGGCTGACGTGACCTTCGCCGAAGCACAGGCGGCCGGCGCACGCGGCCGCCAGGCGCTGGAGGTGGCGGCGCGCAGCGCACAGCCCGACAACGTCGAGTCACTGGTGTTTCTTGGCGGCGCCGCGCGCCGGCGCGCGCCCTAAGGCTTGTCTTCAACCGCGCAGGAAAGCCGCGCGGGCGCTGACGCCCACGTCAGCCTGATCGGTGAAAAAGCCGTCGATCCCGGCGCGCAGGTACGCGAGTAACTCTCCCTGCAGATCGCCCGCCCCGGCAGGCGCCGCCCCGCGGCGGTAGTCGGCCGGCAGAAATTCATTTTCCAGGCGGAAAGTCCACGGGTTCACGGCCAGTCCGGCCGCGTGCGCGTCCGCGACCAGCGCGGTGGGGGCGCCCAGCGTGCCGTCGGCATGCCACGGGATGACGAGTGACTTGGCGGGACCGATCGCCTGCGCGTAGCGGGCAATCTCCTGCAGGCCGTGCGGCGTTATCAGATCCGCGTAGGTGCGCGCGTCCCGCGACAGCACGAAATCAAACGGTGCACCACTGTCCTCGATGAGCTGCACCAGCGGCAGGCCCGTCATACCCCGCAGCGCCTGCAGGTACGCCACCTCGAAGGACTGCAACCACACGCGCGTGTCGCGGCCGTGGTACCCGTACTGGCCCAGCAGGCTCAGGAGTGGGGCCTGCATGGGCAGGCCCAGGTTTGCAAAGTAACTCGCGTGCTTGATTTCCGGGTACAAGCCAACGGGTGCCGGCGCAGTGAGCCCCAGCTGTCGGGCGCGCGCCGCACGCTGCCCGTCGACACCCTGCACCAGGGCAAGGATTTCCTCGAAAGTGGCAATCTCGAAATGCCCGTCAAAGCGCGTGTTCCCCGGGCGTAGCTGCGGGATGCGCTCGCGCGCGCGCAGCGTCTTCNNGATTTCCGATAGCGTAAAGTCTTCGGTGAACCAGCCGGTGATCGCGGTGCCGTCAACCGACTTTGTGGTCCGCCGGGACGCGAACTCCCAATGCGCGGCCACATCGGTGGTGCCGCCGAGCTCGTTTTCATGGCGCGCGATCGGCACCCCATCGCGCGACATGACCAGGTCCGGTTCGACGCAGTCGGCGCCGTACTGGATGGCAAGGAAGTAGGACGCGAGCGTGTGCTCCGGCACGTAACCACTCGCGCCACGATGGCCGATGACGATCGGTGCGGCGCTGCTCATCGAAGCTCATACCAGCACAGCCGCCGGTGACTTGCTAGACTTTCCCCGTGCAGCTCACGGAACAGGACATCTATCACTTCCGCGAAGGTACCTACGTGCGCGCCTATGAAAAGCTCGGCGCCCACGCGCTGCGCGACGCCACCGGCAGCACCCGCACGCACTTTGCCGTGTGGGCGCCAAACGCCACGGCGGTCTCGGTGGTGGGTGATTTCAACGGCTGGAGCCCTGGCAGGCACCCGCTGCGGCCGCGAGCGGATTCCTCGGGAATCTGGGAAGCTGGCGTGGCCGGGGTTGGCCCCGGGGCGCTCTACAAGTATCACGTCGTATCCGGGCAGGCCGGAGCGGCGGTGGACAAATGCGATCCGTACGCATTCTTCGCGGAGGTTCCGCCGCGTACCGCCTCGGTGGTCTGGAATCTGGACTATCAGTGGGGCGATGCCCGGTGGATGCAGGAGCGGCGGCGCGCCAACTCGCTCGATGCGCCGTGGTCGATTTACGAGCTGCATCCGGGCTCCTGGCGGCGCGTGCCGGCAGAGGGGAACCGCTCGCTCAGCTACCGGGAACTCGCCCACGCGCTGGGCGATTACGTGTCCGACATGGGATTCACGCACGTAGAGCTCATGCCGGTGATGGAGCATCCGTTCTTCGGGTCCTGGGGCTACCAGGTCACGGGGTACTTCGCGCCCACCGCGCGCTACGGAACTCCCCAGGACTTCATGTACCTCATCGATCACCTGCACCGGCGCGGCATCGGCGTGATCCTCGACTGGGTGCCGTCGCACTTCCCGACCGATGCGCACGGACTCTCGCAGTTTGACGGCACGCACTTGTACGAACACGCCGACCCTCGTCAGGGATTTCACCCGGAATGGAAGAGCTCGATTTTCAACTACGGGCGCGCCGAGGTGCGCAACTTCCTCGCCAGCAGCGCCCTCTTCTGGCTCGACACCTACCACGTCGACGCGCTGCGCGTGGACGCCGTGGCGTCGATGCTGTACCTGGATTACGCGCGGGTCGCCGGCGAGTGGATCCCCAATCGCTTCGGCGGCAACGAAAACCTCGAGGCCGTGCAGTTCCTGAAGCAACTGAACCTCGCCGTCTACCGTGATCACCCCGACACACAGACCATCGCCGAGGAGTCCACCGCCTGGCCGATGGTGTCGCGACCGACGAATTTCGGCGGTCTGGGGTTCGGACTTAAGTGGAACATGGGCTGGATGCACGACACGCTGAAGTATTTCCAGCAGGACCCGGTGCATCGCAAATACCACCACAGCCGTCTCACCTTCAGCCTCTGGTACGCCTTCACCGAGAATTTCGTGTTGCCGCTGTCGCACGACGAAGTGGTGCACGGCAAGGGCTCTCTCATCGGCAGGATGCCCGGGGATGAGTGGCAGCAGTTCGCAAGCCTGCGCCTGCTGTTCGGCTACATGTGGACCCACCCGGGCAAGAAGCTCTTGTTCATGGGCGGGGAGTTCGGCCAGCGCCGCGAATGGCAGCACGACGAGAGCCTCGAGTGGCACGTGTTGCAATATCCGCTGCACGCCGGCGTGCAGCGCTGGGTGCGTGACCTGAACCGCCTGCTGCGGGACACGCCGAGCCTGCATGAGCAGGATTTCGCGGACGGCGGCTTCCAGTGGGTGGATTGCGACGGTGCCGATGTCAGCGTCATCGCCTTTTTGCGCAAGGGCCGTAGCGGGGATCTCGCCCTCGTGGTGTGCAACTTCACCCCCGTGCCACGCGAGGCTTACCGCCTCGGTGTGCCGCGCGGCGGAGTCTGGCGTGAACGCCTCAACAGCGATGCCGGCGCGTACGGGGGGAGCGACCTGGGCAATCTCGGCGCACTCGCAGCCGAGGCGACCCCGTCACATGGCCAGCCGCAATCCCTGTCGATGCACTTGCCGCCACTGGCGATCGTGGTGCTGACACCGGAAAAATAACCCGCGGAGCAGCGCAGCCTTGTCTTACGCCAAACCAGCGCTGGCTGCGATCGCGGTCGCGTTTACCCTGCTCGGCGCCTGCAGCGCCGGCATCCCGGTGCGCCAGGACCCCGAAGAAGTGCGCAATCGCTACCAGGCGCACGCTGGCGCCCCGATCGATCATTTCACCCGGCTCGGCCGCTACGACGGCTGGGAAGCGCTGGGGCGTGAAGAGCTGGTGCTGTTCACGTCCATAAACAACGCCTACCTGCTCAAGGTAAGCCCACCGTGCCACGACCTGCGAACCGCCGAGGGCATGGGCCTCACCTCCACGGGCGGGTCGGTGTACGCACGCCTGGATTCCATCACCACGCGCGGCTGGCGCTGTCGCATCCTGCAAATCCGCAGGCTGGACTACCGCCGCATGAAGGCGGACCTGCGCCGCGCCGGCATCCCTGCGCCCGCCGGTTGAACGGGCGCGCAGTCTGTAAACGCAGCAGGTACGGACGCGTTATAAAATCGCACCAGGCCCCATCCAGGAGCGTTGTATGCGCCGAAATCTCAGGACACCCACCCTGCTCCCCCTGGTACTCGTGCTGTGCGGTGCCTGCGCGGTCGGCATCCCGCTGCACCCGGGCCAGCAGCAGGTGCGCGATCGCTACACCGCCTACGCCGGTCCGCCGATCCCTTCCTTCACCTGGCTCGGCCGTTACGACGGCTGGGAGCCGCTCGGCAAGGATGAGCTGGTGATATTCACCACCCCGAACGATGCCTACCTGCTGAAGATCTGGCCGCCGTGCGATATGCGCTTCGTCATCAACGACATCGGCCTGAGCTCCACCGGCAGGACCGTAACCGCGCACCTGGATTCGGTCATCACCAACTCCCCTTCCACCGGCCGCTGGCGCTGTCCCATCGATGAGATCCGCAAGATCGACTATCAGCGCATGCGGGCGGACCTGCGGACGCAGCCGCCGACGCCGCTGCCGGCGCCCCCACCACCCCAGGCCCATTAGTGCCTCAGCTCAGGAGGCGTTCAGCGGTAGCCGCGCGCCTGCAGGCTGAAGAGACGCGCGTAGTTGCCGTTCAGGCGCATGAGTTCGTCGTGGCTGCCGCGCTCAACGATCGAGCCGCGGTCGAGCACCGCGATCTGGTCGGCCATGCGCACGGTGGAGAAGCGGTGCGAGATCAGGATGGTGATGCGCTCGCGCGCGAGCTGGCGGAAATGCTCGAATACCTCGGCTTCGGCCTGCGCGTCCATGGCCGCCGTCGGCTCGTCCAGCACCAGGATGTCCGCGCGGGTGCGCATGAAGGCGCGTGACAGCGCGATCTTCTGCCACTGGCCGCCCGAGAGCTCCCGTCCATCGCGAAACCACTTGCCGAGCTGTGTGTTGTAGCCCTGCGGCAGGGTCTCGATGAATTCGCTCGCCCGGCCCTTGTCCGCAGCAGCCCGCCAGCGCGCCTCGTCCTCGAAGAAGCGTTCATCGCCCGCACCGACGTTCTCCCCCACCAGCATCTGGTAGCGGGCAAAATCCTGGAAGATGACGCCGATGCGCTCGCGCAGGGCCGCCTCGTCCCACTCGGCCAGATCCTGACCGTCAAGAAGAATGCGTCCGCTCGTCGGCGCATACAGCCGCGTCAGCAACTTGATGAGCGTGGTTTTGCCCGAGCCGTTCTCCCCCACCAGCGCCAGGCTCTCACCCGGGCGCAGCTGCAGCGTGATGTGCTCGAGCGCCGGCGCTTCGGCGTCCGGGTACGCAAAGCTCACGTCTTCGAAGCGAATGCCGTCCTCGGGATGCGGCCCGCGCACGGCGGTACCGGCACCTTGCGGCACCGGGGTTTCCAGGTACTCGTAGAGCGTCGACAGGTACAGGTTGTCTTCGTACATGCCGCCGATCGCGGCGAGAATCGCCGACACGGCCGACTGTCCCTGCCGGAACAGCGCGACGTACATGGTCATCTGACCCAGAGTGATGAGGCGCGCCACGGTGCTGAGCGCGATCCACGCGTACCCGCCGTAAAGAGCAGCGGTGCCGATCAACCCGAGGCAGAACCCCCACGCATCCCGGCGCAGCGTGAGTGCACGGTCCTCGCGGTACAGACGCCGAAAGATGTTGCGATAGCGCTCCAGCAGTCGTGGTCCGAGACCATAGAGCTTGACCTCCTTGGCATGATCCTCGCGCCCGAGCACGGTCTCCAGGTACAACTGCATGCGCGTCTCGGGCGAGCGCCAGCGGAAGAGGCGAAACGCATCGCCGGAGAACTTCGCCTCCGCGATGAACGCCGGCACCCCGGCAAGCAACAGCACGGCGACCGCCCACGGCGAAAAATGCGCGAGCAGCGCGCCGTAGCTGACGAGTGAAATGCCGTTCTGCACCAGCCCGAAGGTGCGTGTCACGAGACTCAGCGGTCGCGTGGACGCCTCGCGCCGCGCACGCGTCAGCTTGTCGTAGAACTCCGAATCCTCGAAATGCTGCAGCTGCAGGGTCAGCGCCTTCTCGAGGATCATGACGTTGACACGTTGCCCGAGCTGGGCGCGCAGCAACGACTGACATACGGACAGGCCGCGCTGCCCCGCCGCGATCGCGGCCACCAGCAGCCCCTCGATCACGACCAGGTCCACGACCCGGCTGGCGGCACCGGCGCTGCGCATGGCGCTGACCACGGCATCGACAATCAGCGAACCGATGTAGGCAACGCTCGCCGGCAGGACGCCCGCCACCAGGGTGAGGCCAGCGAGCGCGAGCGTCAGGTTGCGGTTGGTCGTCCACACGAGCTCCAGCGCGCGCCGGCTGTAGCGGAACACGCCGAAGAAGCCGCGCAGCGTGACGCCCTCACGGTCAGCGATAACATTGGCGCGGCGCGGGGGATGAGTGGGAGTTGCCATCTAACCGTCTCGCGCGGGCGGCGCGTCGGCGGCGCTTGCAGCGGACGAGGTCGCCGGTGCGATCGGCCGCCGGATGGCCGCGGGAGCAAGTCCGGTGATCAGGCGCGACCCGCGCCGGAAAAAGACGTAGCTGTAGATCCACGACGACAGCACGGCGAGCCGGTTGCGAAAGCCGATGAGCACCGTGACGTGCAATGCCATCCACGCGAGCCACGCCGCAAGACCCCCGAAGTGCAGGCGGCCGAGTTCGACGACCGCACGCGATTTGCCGACGGTGGCCATCGAGCCCTTGTCGCGGTAATGGAAGCCCTGCGCGCGAGCGCCGCGAACACCGCGCACCTCGGCATCGATCACACGGGCGACGTAACGCCCCATCTGCAGCGCGCCCTGCGATACGCCCGGGACCGGCTGGCCGGTCGCGGGATTGGGAAGATATGCGGCGTCGCCGATGACGAACGCTTCCGGGTGCCCGGGGATCGAGCAGTCCGGCAGCACCTTAATCCGCCCCCCTGGACCGAGAGGCATACCGAGGGCGGCGCCAAGCGGCGAAGCCCGCACGCCCGCCGCCCAGATAACGTTATAACTGCCAAGCCGCTCGCCGCCCACTTCGACCCCGCCGCCAAACACCTGCGTGACGCTCGCGCCAAGGCGCACTTCAACTCCGAGTGCGCGCAGCTGCGCGAGCGCGCGTGCCGAGGAGTCAGTGTGCAGCGCCGGCAGCACACGTGGGCCGGCTTCGATCAGAATGACGCGTGCCTTGCGGGTGTCGGTGACGCGGAAGTCGCGGGCCACCACATCGACGGCCAGCTCCTTGATCGCACCGGCCAGCTCGACACCGGTGGGGCCGGCGCCGACAATGATGAACGTCAGGTGTGCGTCACGTTCTGCCGGGTCTGCTTCCAGCTCCGCCGCCTCGAACGAGCGCAAGAGGCGCGAACGGATGAGCGTGGCCTCCTCCACGTCTTTCATTCCCGGTGCGAATTGCCGCCACTCCTCGTGACCGAAGTAGTTGTCGACCGCGCCGGGGGCGAGCAGCAGGTAGTCGTAGGGCACGCGCGCGCCTGCGGCGCTCACCCAGCGCTCTTTGAGATCGACGCCCTCGACCTCGCCGAGCATGACGCGCGCGTTGTGCTGATCGCGCAGGATGCTGCGGATAGGTCGCGCAATGTCTGCGGGACTCAAGGCCGCGGAGGCAACCTGGTAGAGCAGTGGCTGAAACAGGTGGTAGTTGTTGCGGTCGATGATCAGCACATCAGCCGGCGTCGACTTCAGCGCCCGGGCTGCGAACAGGCCACCGAAGCCGCAGCCGACGATGACCACCCGCGCTTGCTTTGATTCGGCCAACACCACTCCCCGCGCCTTCGGAACCTACTGCTCGATGTGGGGGCAATTATCGGCTATTCCAATGCGCTTCAACGGGGATGCCGGGTGAGGTTCTCGACCCAGGATGCGCACAGCGCGATGGCCTCGGCGGGCCGAAACGTCCCCGGCTCCAGGCACCATTCGAGCCACAGGCCGTCCACCAGCGCCGTGAGTCCAATGGCGGCGAGACGCAGGTCAGCCCGCGGAGCGCGCGCTTGTGTCGGGCGCGCCTCCTTCATCAGTTCGGCGAGCATGCCGCGCACGAGACGCACGTAGTCCTCGTAGGTCTCCTGATGAACGCGCTGGATGAGGCGCGAGTGGCGATACAGACCCCAGAACACCACCCACACGGCGAGCACATCGGCATCCAGGTTCGGCGGCGAGAAGGACGCCGTCAGAAACGCGTGCAGCCGCGCGCGCGGAGAATCCGGCGCGCGCGCCACCGCCGCGAGCATCGCGCCGACGAGTTCGTTGTTGAAGTAGCGGTAGGCGGCCGCGACCAGCTCGTCCTTGTTGGGAAAATGGTGGTTGATGAGACCGACCGAGACCCCCGCTGCGGCGCTGATGTTGCGCACCGACAGCCCCTCGTGACCGTCGCGCTTCAGGCACTCGATGGTGGCGAGAATCAGCGCCCGGCGTCGTTCCTCGGGTAACTGGCGCCGGAAGCGTGGGCGCGGCGCCCGCGCGCTCNNGCGCGGCGTTGTGGCCCGGCGCCCCCGTGACACCGCCGCCCGGATGCGTGCCGGCACCGCACATGTACAGGCCGGCAAGCGGCCCGCGATAGTTGCCGTAGCCCAGCATTGGGCGCGCCGAAAACAGCTGGTCGAGG
>PMHN01000223.1 GCA_003156695.1 Gammaproteobacteria bacterium | reverse complement strand
AGCGCGGATCGTGCGGCGCGCGCGCGAAGATCCGCCGCAGCATCGGCTCGAAGAACTCGAGGCTATGTGTCGGATAGTCTGGATCGAACGAGCATTGATCCCAGGCGGCGCAGAAGTGAACACAGGCCTCGTAGCAGGGGTGATCGCGCAGCGCATCGCGCGCGTGGCGATCGCCGCCGAAGTGGTGCACGTAGTAGTAATTCTGGAACAGCCCGTGCTGCGCCACAATCCAGGTCACTTCCGGGCGCACGTATGGGCGCAGGATTCCCGCCGCCACCTCGGCGTGATTGTAAGGCGCAAGCTCATCGCCGATGTCGTGAACCAACGCCGCCACGATCATCTCCTCGTCGGCGCCATCCCGCAGCGCGCGGCTCGCGGCCTGCAGCGAATGCTGCAGGCGGCTAATCGGATAGCCCTCGAGCGAGTGATCGAGCTTGCGCAGGCTGTCCAGCACGCGCCCGCCGAGACCGGCGGCGTACTGGCGCTCGGACTCATCGAGCAGCAGATAGTCCTCGCGCGTGCCGTCCTGCATCCGCCGGAAGCTCACCATCCGGCTCATGCGCTGCGCCTCACGTCAGCCGCTCCACCGCGGCGGCGGCGCAGCACCCGATAGAGACTGCGCGGTCCGTCGATATCGATGTAGCAGCCCTGCAGATGACGCGGCCCTTCGGCCGGGTCGAAGCTGGTGCGTCCGTGCAGCAGCCGGCAATTGTCGAACATCACCAGGTCACCGGGCCCGAGCAGGAAGCGGATCTGGAAGTCCGGCGCACGCAGCCGCTGATCGAACAGCCGCCGGGCCCGAAAGTAGGCGTCGAGCCGCTCGGGGGCAAACAGCGGCACGAAGTCCAGTCGCGGACTGAAGTGAATTGCCTTGAGTGCACCCGTGACGTCGAGCTCGATCGGCGGCACGCTGGCGGTAAGCTCGGTGTCCGCGTCAATGTACTTGAAGCGCACCGGCGTGCTCGCGAGGATGTCGAAGGCCGCACGATGCTGCTCACGCAGAGCCTGCGCCACCGCAAAACCATCCGCCAGCGTCGACAACCCGCCGTGCGTCTCGTTCACCAGGCAATGCAGCAGCTGGATGCCGGGCACCGGCGTGCGGTAGGGATTGTCGGTGTGCGGGTCGAGGGACACCGCTGTGTAGGCAAGATCGGTCGCGTCCGGGGTTGAGCGCACGTTGAAAAGCGGGCCGAAGTTCGTCGCCCGCGTAAAGCCGAACAGCGCGCCCACCTCGAGCACGCTCCCAGGGGTCGTGGGCACGCCCTCGAAAATCACGAACCCCAGCGTGAGAAACGCCTCGAGCCACGCCAGCAGTTCGTTCGCGGCAGGATCGGCGCGCCACTGCACCCGCGGCAGATCCGCCAGCGTGCCATCCCATAGACGTGGCGCCGGGCAATCGTGGCTGTTGGGCGCGAGCGCGGCTTCGGCGAGCAGGTCCGCCGCCGCGAAGGTCGCCTCGTGGCCGTCGCTGAAGCGTACGCGATATACACCCGCGGACGGCTGCGAGACCATGAGCAGCCGCAGATCCAGATCGAAGTCAGACGGGTCCTGCAGTCGCTGCTGAGTCTTGACATCCATGCTCGCAGCGTCCCTGCAGCGCTCACGCAGCCATAGCGGATGAACCGGATGCTCGCTGCCGTCCGCCTTGAGCAGTGTCAGCTCGGTGGACCCACCGATCTTTAAACCCAACGGTCGTTGTCCAGAAGCCACGAGCGAGTCTAGCGTCGCGTCTCGAGTGCTGTCCACGCCCCGCGCGAGCGAGCGGCGCTTACGGGCTCACGAAAAACTCGCGCGCTCGCTCCCCTGGGAATCCAGACCACTTTGCGCAAAGCGCTGCGCCATCGCCGTCACCAGTTTCGAGCGCAGCGCGTCCCGATCCTGCACATCCGCTGCGCGGATGCACAGCTCGAGTACCGCCTCGGCGGCTTCCAGCCTGGTCAGGAAGCACCCCATGACCGCCGACTCATCCACCACCTCGCGAGCCGTGCGCAGCGCCAGCTGGCGCGCGGATTCGACGTCGGTCTGGCGGCTGACGCGAATGACGATCGGCAACTGCGCGGGTGTACGCGCGTTGCTGAGGTTGATGGTCACCTGACTCGCGGCGATGCTGTTGGGCAGAACCACCAGGCGTCCATCGGAGGTGCGCAGCGTCGTATAACCCAACGAGATCAGTTCCACGCTGCCAATCTCGGTGCCGGTCGGGGAAGTGACCTGCAGTGTCTCGCCCAGGCGAAACGGCCGGTAGAGCGTGATCGCCACGCCGGCCACGAGATTCCCGAGGGTGCTTTGCGCCGCAAGGCCGATCACCACCGACGCTATACTCGCGCCCGCAAGCAGCGCGGTGCCCATTGCGCGCAGCACCGGGATCAGGTGCGCGTACAGAATCAGCATGATCACCCAGATCGCGGCGCTGCCGATCTGCTGCAGGAAGCTCAGGGTGGTGCGATCCAGGTGCCCGTGGCGCGTCATCGCCGACTGCAAGGCCGCCCGCAGGCCGCGCGCCAGCACCAGCGCCAGCAGCACAAAGAGCAGGAGGTAAACGGTCGCCCCGACGAAGCTGTCGGGCTTGAGGTAGGCCAGAACGTCCTGCTCGCCGATCTTCAGGTCATACATGACGGTTCGCCGTGAAAACCGCTACCCAACGCAAACTGATTGTGGTCCGCCAGCGAGGGCTAGTCGGTCGGCCGAGGTCGGTGAGGCGCTGTAGGACACTGGCTACACGTGCTGCAAGGCGCGCTCGGTTCTGCCTCGTTGCCATCCCCAGCCACGCCGGTCATGCTCCAGCCGTCCAGGCACCGTGAAACGATGACATCAGAACAACACACGCCACAGGGCACTCCAGCGGCTCCAGGCGGTACGCCGGCACGCGCGCCGCTGGCGGCCGAAGTCTCGCGCCTTGAAGCGGAAGTTGGTCCCCACGCCCATCACCCACGGGTGCACTTCCCGATGTTTGAGCAGCTCAAGCAGCGCAACGTGGTGCGCGTCGCCGTGCTGTACCTGGTGGTGTGCTGGCTGATTCTGGACCCTGTGCACGTGGTGTTTCACATGCTGGATGTCCCGATCTGGGCCAACCGGCTCGTGGTCATTCTCATGGCGCTGGGATTTCCCGCCGCAGTGATTTTCGCCTGGGTCTACGAGGTCACCCCAGAGGGTTTGAAGCCCAGCGCCGACGTCCCGGACAGTCACTCCATCCGCAAGCTCACGGGCCGGCGGCTGGATCGCGCGATCATCGCCGTCTTGGCCGTGGCGCTGGCTTACTTTGCCATCGACAAGTTCTGGATCTCCAGGCACCTCGCGGCGTCCCAGCCCGCGCCCACCGTCACCAGCGAAGGCAGCGCGCCCGCGGTTGCGGCCCCAACCACAGCCGCCGCATCACCGGCAAGCGTTGCGAGCTTCAATCCGCCCGCGCATTCCATCGCCGTGCTGCCGTTCGTGAACCTCAGCGGAGACAAGGAGCAGGAGTACTTCTCCGACG
>PMHN01000262.1 GCA_003156695.1 Gammaproteobacteria bacterium | reverse complement strand
CGCTGTGCGATGCGCTCGAGGCAGGGCGCGTACGCCCCGGGGCCCTCTTGATGATGCCCTCATTCGGCGGTGGCCTGAGCTTCTGCGCCCATGTAGTCCGCTGGGGATCGCGCACCACCGCGCTGAATACCAGCGCCGTCGAATTGCCGCCGAACGATCGGCCGGGGCTTGAGATCCTGCGCGCATGCCTGGCGCGCAAGACGCGCCCGATCGCGACCGGGACGACGACGCCCTTCGGTGATGCTTAGCTCTAGCGCTTGGCCGCCTTGGCGGCTTTCTTCTTTTGCTTCGCCGGATCCTTGGGGCGGCTCTTGCCGAACGAGCCCTGGTAGATCTTCCCGCGGCGGGTTCTGTGATCGCCTTTACCCATAAGAAACAACTCCGATTAAACCGTCACAAATAAAAGGGCCGGCCGCCCATGCCGTAAGGCACTGACGGCCGGCCCTTGGCAGCTAAAAGCTTACCAGCGCTTCGGTGCGCCGCCGCCGCGGTTGCCACCGCCGCCGCCGCCGGTGCGCTCCTGAGCCTCGTTAACACGGAGAGGGCGTCCGCCCAGGTCCTTGCCATTGAGGTTCTGGATCGCGCGCGAGGCATCGGCACGGGACATCTCGACGAACCCGAAGCCGCGCGGGCGGCCGGTGTCGCGATCCGTGATGATGCTCACCGACTCGACGGTGCCGTGCGCTGCGAACAGCTCACGAATCTCGGCGTCGGTGGCGGAAAACGGCAGGTTGCCAACATAGATCTTCGTCATTGCAATCAAACTCCTGAAACAAAAAGTACTAGCAGGAGTGCAAACCGAAGATCGGTTGAGTCACACACTGCCACCTGGTCGGGAACGATTCGGCTTTTCAGACTCGGAAGCCAACTCGCGAACGAAAGCGGGCGGCAGGCGGCAGAAAGGGAAAGGTCACGATCCGGCGCGCACGATACCGCAAGCCTCGGGCGCGACACAAGTTAAGGCCATGTGAACCACGGCCTGCGGCCGCCGGGCCGGCACCGCAGCGGCGTCCCCGGGGGCCGAGGGGTCACATAACCCGGAGAGGATCACCACCCCAAGCGCAAAGCCGATTCCGGCTGCGACCGCCGCAAAGGGCCGATTGAAGACAAACATGCAGCACCTCCGGGGGTGACTCTAGGCGCGGCATCCAGTTCCAAAAACAGTCTAATTACGAATTTATTGTTCGCCAGAGCAGTACAATCCCGGCATGGATCAGCTGGCGTGCATGCGCAGCTTCGTGCGGGTCGCGGACCTGCGCTCCTTCACCCGGGCGGCGGACGCGCTCGGGATCTCCCGGGCAGTCATCAGCACGCACGTCGCGGAACTGGAGAAGCACCTGCGATGCCAGTTGCTCCATCGCACCACGCGCCGGGTCGGACTCACGAGCGACGGTGCCGAGTACCTGGCACGCTGCCAGCGCATCCTCGCTGAGCTGGATGGCGCCGATGAGATGCTGCGCGGCACGCGCCTGTCGCCGCAGGGACGCCTGCGGGTCGACGTGCCGGTGGTGTTCGGCCGGGCGTTGCTCATCCCGGCGCTCGCGAAGTTCACCGCCCGCTATCCGCAACTGCAGCTGGAAGTGCAGCTCAACGACCGCGTGGTGGATCTCATCGCCGAGGAGATTGACCTGGTGGTGCGGGTGGGCGCGGTCAGGGAGCCGCAGCTCATCGCGCGGCGCATCGTCAACACGCGCCTCCTCACCTGCGCGTCCCCGGACTATCTGCGTGAGCACGGGGTGCCCGCCGCGCCAGAAGAACTGCGCCGTCACAAACTCATCGGTCATCTGGGCGCCGGCAGCCGCCGCCCGCAGAAGTGGCAGTTTCAGCGCGGCACGGTGCGCCGCCAGCTGACCTTCCCCTGCAACGTGGCATTCAACTCCGTCGAGGCGCAGATCATGGCGGCGCTGCGCGGCGCGGGCATCGTGCAGAGCATGGACCTGGTGGTGGCGGAGGCGCTCGCCGGCGGCAAGCTCGAGCTGGTACTGCGGGACTGGTCGGCCCCGGGCGCGCCCATCTCGGTGGTGTGCCGCAGCGCACTGCGCGATGCGCCGAAGATCCGGGTGTTTGCCGATTTCGCCGCCGAGCTCTTGCTGCAGTACCGGCGGCGCGTGGACGGGATGCTGGACGCGGAGGTCTGAGCGGCGCACCGCCACCGTCGCAGCCGGCCAGAGTCCCTACGCCAGCCCTTCTTTGAGGTGCTCGGCTGCGAGGTGATCGGAACAGATGCGTATCGAGCCCCGCCNNGCCAATCAACTAGCGGTAGCGCGCCAGCACTTTTTCCAGTCCTTGCGAGCCCGGCGACAGCATCTCGAACGGCAGGCTGTTGAGCGGCGCGTCCGGAGTGCCGTTGATCTCGTGGAAGTCGCGCTGCGACTCCTCGATGTACAGGAGACCCGTGAGATGCTCCCCGATCTTCATGCGCTCCTGGATGTGCGCCGCCGCCGTGCTGCGGTTGGTGGAGTCGTAGGCCGCGTCGAGCTTACGCAGCAGGATGCGGCTGCCGTCGTGCATCACCACCGGCACGGTTTCTCCCGCCTGGTAGTCGACCGTGATCTCGCGCTGCAGCGGCACGAAGTCCGCGTGCACCGCCGGCTCGTAGTGCTCGCGCGTGTAGGCGTAGCTCTTGGTCGAACCCTCGTGGTCGTTGAAGGTCACGCACGGCG
>PMHN01000302.1 GCA_003156695.1 Gammaproteobacteria bacterium | reverse complement strand
CAAGTACGTCGACGATCACCTGGGCGCGCTCGTTAAGGACGAAGACCTGAGCCGCTACATCCTCGCTGAGTGAACCCCCGGCACTCTTCCCCGCCGGTGTTCCTGAGCCGGACGGTAGTGTTGCACTGCAATGACGCTACTGTTAAATGAGGCGCGCGTGCGCCTCACATGACTCGGACGCACATAGCGCCCGTAGCGGGGGCGTGTTAGGTTTAATTATCAAGCCACGGAGGCGCTCTCATGTCAAAGTCGTCGCATTCATCGATGGTCACCGTGTTTGCAGGTCTGGTTGCGCTCGGCGTTCTACCGGCGCCGGGATGGACGCAAATTGTCCCGACTGCAGATCCCACTAACGCGGCTTACGGCGGCACCGTCAACTTCGATTTCGGAACCGCGGACGTGAATAACACGGGCGGCGGACTCAATCAGGGCAGTGCGACCGGGATCGCGACGGTGACCCCGGGTCTGCTCACAAGCGCGAGTGGTAGTGCGCTGGATCCGGCCAGTAGCCAGGGCAGCCTCCTGGCGGCAAAAACTTCCGCTAATGCGTCCTTGTATTACTACTTCACAGCTTACGGACCGAGTGCCGGCGTGAGCGTGCCGCTGCTTATTTCAGCGACTGCTGGTGCAAACGCCAACGCTGTTACAGGTGCCACGGCGAGCGGCGCCGGAGTGGTCAGTTGGGCAGCCAACGGGAAGGTTGTGGGGGAGCTCATTACTGGGGTCACATGCGACGGACCTTCCTGCACGGCGAACACTGCCACCCCCGGTGTGCCGGCAGGGGACGTGAGCGACGGGAAAGGCATCAGCATAGAGAACGTGCCCTTCACGACTACATCGCTCGCTCAGAACTCCACGACGCCAAGCTACGCCTCCTTCGCCGAGATTGAGGCGGGGGGAACTGTCAACGAGGGGACTGGTACGTTCTCCGCCTTTGCGGATCCGGTGATCGAAATCGATCCGACCTGGCTCGCTACGCACCCCGGCTACTACTTGGTGTTCAGCTCGAACGTGACTCCGCCAGCCGGGACCGGAACCGGTCCCGGAACCGGAACCACTGGGGTGCCGGAACCGGGCACGTTGCTGCTCGCGCTGATGGGAATTGCCGGAGTCATGTTGTGGCCGCGGCGCCGGGTGGCCTCAGCCGCTGCATAGGCCGCCGCCGCGAAGGCGCGGTCAGATCCGGAATCGTTCTTTCAGCTCACCGGCCATGGGGCGGACTCATGGCTCATTGGGATCAGAACGTTGCGGCGTGTGGTAGCGGGGGCGGGATTTGCCACGTTCCGAGAGGCTGTCCGCGTGCCGCAAAGCGTGCGCGTGAAATAGTCTAGGTCGGCACCCGGGACTGCGGCCGACGAGGACCTGGTTCAGTGACCGCTCTGTCCGCGACTACGGCTCCAAATTCGTAGTGTTGTCCACCTAGCGTAAATCGCTTGTTCATCGATCCCGCATCCGCAATGATGCCGACAACGGGGATGACGGGGTACCAGGAAGTGGAAGACAGGCACTCTGGCGAAACACCTCCGTCATCATCGACCGACGCCTCCGTAGCCGCGAACAGCACATCGAACACACCGGTTGCCGGCGACCAGCAAGCCGCTGAAACACATGCCGGTCGGGAGACACCCCCACCCATGCTCNNCCCGCATACCTGGAAATCATTCTTCATTCACATTGCCACAATCGTCATCGGACTGTGCATCGCAGTCGGCCTCGAGCAAACGGTCGAGTATTTTCATCACCGTCATCAGGTAGCCGAGACTCGCGAAGCTCTTCGTGTGGAACGCGAGAGCAATATCCGTGCGTTCGCTGAAAGCATCAGCGAATTTCATCGCCAGTCCGCTGCGCTGATAAATAACATCATTGTTCTCCGTTACCTCCAGCAACACCCTGGTACGCCGCAGGCCCAGCTTCCCGGAATACTTGTCTGGCACGCCATCCCAGGGCACTACTCGGATTCGGCATGGAGAACAGCTCAGCAAAGCGGCGTGACCGCGCTCATGCCGCAGGATGAGCTTCGAAAATATTCTGCGCTCTATGCACACGTTGAAGACGTCGCGAATGCGTTCTCTGCCGTCTGGCCGATAATCGTTCGGGCGCGCCTCTACAGCGTCTTTGACCCAGACCCAACTCATCTCTCTCCCGCACAGGTCGCCGAGGAGATTGCGCTCACACAAACCGCGCTTGCCAGCCAGCTTACCGACGCGGGAGTTCTGGTTCAGCTTGGTCGCATCGATTCTGGCTTCTCGTCTGCACCGACCAAAGACGAACTCAGCTCACTCATGCGCATCTCAGAGACGGAGCGAGATCCCAGCTTGGCTGATGCAATCGCAATCACTAATGGGCGGCTGCCTGCCGACTCTCAACTACCGATCCCGGAGCGCGCTCTCAAGGCCGAGCCGCCGCCACCTCAGTCCCGATAATCTTACCCAATCGCTCACAGCAATCGCAGCGGTGCTAGGGAGCGTCCGGGAATTAGTCCGGAGTGCGTCGGAGCTTTCGTGCTGGCGCGCCTCAAAGCCGACGGTCCCGACCGGCAGCTCCGGGTCCAATTGCTGTCGTTGCTGTAAGGCGGCTAAGTGGTAGCGGGGGCGCGATATGCCATGTCCCTACAGTGCCGCGGAGCGCTCGATTGAAGTGACATCCGCCGACGGGCCGATCTCGCGGAAGGTAAGCTGGGTCACGGGAAGCCTTTGGCCTCCCGATCCGCCTTCATCGAGTCCGACCACACACCGAGCTTTTCCCGACGCGCCTCAGCCTCGGCTGCCTTAATTCTCGTGAGGCGTCCTTTGTAGTCGTTCTCGGACACGAGACGCTCCGCGCGATCCTGTGGCGCCTCGACTCGCTCCTTCTCGACTTGAGCTTTTGCGGCTGCGAGCTTGGGGTCGTTCAGAAGCTCATCCATTCTCGCGCGGCTATCGACCATGTCGGCCATTGCTCCGCCCGGATAGAAGCCAGCACGAACGAGATCGACATTGAGGCTTAACTGTCCATCCTCAATCCAGATATATACCATCTCGTCGGTCTTCTTCGTGCGAGTGTTAGTAAAAAACACTTGTGATATTGGCCTAATCGTAGCAGCGGGATGTTTCGCCAGCCAATCTGACACGAACTGTCCGGGGTTCCCAAAACGAAAACCACGAAACCATCCGCTTCCGATCAGAACGTAGGCGCGGGTGTCATTCTGCCGCGTGGCGAACATATCTTGGAAAGTCAGCTCCCTTGCAAGCTTCGGGTCCTCGCCGAGGCATGTGAGCGGAACGAGAAGCAGCGCTATCGCAAGTGCCTTTACTATCTTCACGGATCGTCCCACGTTATGCGCCGTTGTCGATTCAGTTCCTGAGCATCCCGACCGCATTGCTGTGCTCAATTGTGGCGAGAGGTCGCGCATACGCGGTATCGACCGGCTGCCAAGGCAGGGCGATGGTCGCGCCCGACACGCGGCGGCTGCTGAGTTTTGTGGGAGAAACGATGAAAATGGTAGCGGGGGCAGGATTTGTCACGTTCCGGACCCTCGTTTCAGGGCCTCAGAGCGTGCGAGTGAAGTAGGGCATCGGCGTGCGTATGCGGCCGTTCGACAGTGACCGGAACCGGCCAATATCGGCCTTAAGGGAGTGCCTCTGCTGGCGCAAAGCTCGGGGGGTTCGCAAAGCAATGGGCGCGCTGTAGGCGTTGCGGGCAGCCGCAGAGAGTCGAGCCAATTTGAGTGCAGCGCAGTAGCCCTGCCACTGCAAACTGCACCACTACTCATCTGTGCGGCGGCGACCCCGCCCGCTGCGTTTCTCCTGCTCTGGCACGGAACGTCGTAGACCTGGCGTTTGTTCTTCACGGCGCGGTCCCGCGCGTCGGTCTGCATATTTTCGGTATACGCACCGGCACGCTGCGGCAACTGTGCATTGCGCCAAAGGTAGCCGTGGCGCGCCAGCACTCAAATAACGCTGCCCTTTCAGGGCTCGCGCTGCATCGCAACTCCCGCTCGCACAGACGATCGATACAGCGTTCCATCGTGGTTCAGGCTGCTTGACCATAGGTTGCGAAACCTACCTGTACGTCGATCACGGTGCAACCGCAAGTCGGACTTAAATTGGACTTTGCCGCCAAGTGCCGCTGCTAGCCTCATAGATTCTGCANNCGTCACGGATCATCGCAAGCCCGCCCAGAGCGCGCTTGTGCCAGAAAGCTCCGGTCATCACCGACAGCTTTGGGTCAGTTGCTGACGTTGCGAAAGTGGTAGCGGGGGCGTGATTCGCTTAATTCCTACTCGCCCCGTCGACCTGCGCCTGTCACTGGCCGCGTAATCAGCTGGGGCGCCGGATGCGTCTCCCGAGGCGGGCACCTGCGGCGATCGTGTAGGGGCCGGCGCGGCCCAGGTTCGCGGATGGCCGCCGGCGGGAACCGGCCAAGACCGGGCACTGCCGGTGCCAAAATAGCTGGTCCAAAGCGGTCACTCGCGGCTCCCGGTAAGATCGCAGACAAGCGATGCGCGCGGCACATCAAATTCTTTGTTCTTCTTCTTTGGCTGTAGCGTTGCTACTAGCTGGCAAAACGACCGTCGTAAGTGCGGCGGAAACGCTGAGTCCCATAAAATCCGAAGGAGACACTGAGCTCACATACCAGGCACCGAGCGGGACCATAGTTCGAGTCAAAATATCGCAACCGGGTCTGAGAAGAGGGCGATGAAAATCAGGATCNNCTGCGCCATTCGAGATATCACTCGCGGGCGGCCGCCAGGCGTGGTGCGAAGCAGCTAGCGGCGCGGGTGCAGAAGCTCAGCGCGCAGGCGCGCAGCAGGGCAGGCCGCATGCAGCTCGGGCAACGCCTGCGCGTCGCGCACTGCGAGTTGTACTGCATCCGGACTTTGCTTCGAGGGCGACGCTGACTGCAGTCGCTCAGATGGTAGCGGGGGCAGGATTTGNNCGGGTTATGAGCCCGACGAGCTGCCAGACTGCTCCACCCCGCACCAGGAGGGCCGCGCATTCTACAAGCGCGCGCCCCGGGCAGCAAGTTGTGCGCGAACCGCAGAGCCCTGACGGACCCTTTTAGGATATCGCGGCGGCGATTTTCGCGGCCAGCGAGGACCCCCACTCCCGGTCGAGCGCCGTAAGCGGCCACCCGATGCCCAGACCTTCGCGCGCATTGGGCTTGGGGATCACGTGAAAGTGCACGTGCGCAACGGCCTGGTGAGCCCCCGTGCCGTTGTTCTCGAGCACGTTGTATTCCTTCACACCCGTGGCCGCGACCACGGCGCGGCAGATCCGCGGCAGCACGCGCCCCACGGCGGCGGCTGACTCGTCGGACAGCTGGCCCAGGGTCTCGGCCGGCTCCTTTGGGACGACCAGCGTGTGGCCATGGCTTAAAGGGTTGATATCGAGGAACGCCAGCACCTGCGCGTCCTCGTAGACCTTCAGGCACGGGATCTCACCGCGGATGATCTTGCCGAATATGGTGTCTGCCACGGGCGCGGTCCTCGCAAATTGCTTCGCTCAAGGCAGGCATTGTCGCGCATCGCGGTCGTGCGCGCAGACGCGTAGACTTTGCCGTTCGCTGCGCGCGCCAGCAAGCGAAGGATAGAAAATGAAGACTAAGGCAGCCATCGCCTACGCCGCCGGTAAGCCGCTGGAAATCGTCACCCTGGACCTTGATGGACCTAAGTCCGGTGAGGTGCTGGTCGAGATCCGCGCCAGCGGCGTGTGTCACACCGATGAGTTCACGCGCTCGGGCGCAGATCCCGAAGGGCTCTTCCCGGTGATCTTCGGCCACGAAGGGGCAGGGGTCGTGGTGGACGTGGGGCCTGGGATCACGACGCTGAAAAAGGGCGACCACGTCTTCCTGGTCGACGGCTCGGGCTACATTTTCCGCGCCTATCACGCGCTGCCGCCGATCAACCGCAAGTCGGACGGGTTGCAGGTCAATGCCGTGCTCGGCTTCTGCAACATGCTCGCGAAACTGCTGAGCGAGACCGACGCCGACCACATCGCCGTGGTGTTCGACAGTGCGCGGCAGACCTTCCGCAACCGCATCTACGCTGATTACAAGGCGCACCGGCCGGAGACGCCTGACGATCTCATCCCGCAATTCGGCCTGGTGCGGCAGGCGACCGACGCGTTTTCGGTCTGCCGCATCGAGCAGAGCGATTTCGAGGCCGACGATCTGATCGCGACTTATGCGCGCGAGGCGGTGGATGCCGGTGCGCGCGTCACCATCGTCTCGTCCGACAAGGATCTGATGCAGTTGGTCAACGACAAGGTCGAGATGTACGACCCGATGCGCGACCGGCCGATCCGCGCCGCCGAGGTGATGGAGAAATTCGGCGTGAAGGGCACCGTCGCGCTCAACTCCGACGTATGCACGCATTACCCGCGGATCATCGAAGAAGGAAAGAAACTCGGCTGGGAATGGATGGGGCACGGCACCAACAACTCGACGCTGATCAGCCGTCAATCCGAGGCGGAGGAACGCGCGCTCATCAAGGAAGTGGTCGGCACCATCGCCAAGAGCGTCGGCAAGGCGCCGCGCGGCTGGCTCAGCCCGGCGTTGAGCGAGACCGTGCGCACCCTCGACATTTTGGCCGAAAACGGCATCCGCTATGTCTGCGACTGGGTCAACGACGATCAGCCCTATCCGATGCGGGTGAGGAAGGGATCGATGATCGCGATGCCCTATTCGACCGAGATCAACGACATCCCGGCGCTGCTCGACCTGAAACAGAGTCCGGAGGGCTTCGGGCAAATGATCTGCGATCAGTTCGACGTACTCTACGAGGAGGGCGCCAAGACCGGCCGGGTAATGTCGATCTGCCTGCATCCGTTCCTGGTCGGCTACCCGCACCGCAGCAAGTATTTCGCCAAGGCGCTCGCTCACATCACCTCGCGTCAGGACGTGTGGATCACGACCGGCGGCGAGATCGTCGATTGGTATAAGAAGAATTATTTGAAACTATGACTCGTCATCCTGAGGTGGCCGCGCAGCGGCCCTCGAAGGATGCGGCNNNNTCGAAACGGGCGAGATAGCCCATGAGGAAGCCGTTGACGCCCATGCGGTAAAGCGTGCCGACATCGCCGGCGATGAGCGCGCTTCGTTCCGCATCGGTTAGATCGAGCGGCGCCAGGGCCTTGGCCGGATCGGCCTTCATGGCCGCGCGGAAGGCGTGATCGCGCAGCACCTCGCGGCAGAGATAATTCACATTGAAGACGCTCATGACGGCTCCGGCACTGGTCGCCTACATCCGATGGTGAGCGCGGTGGGGATCGAACCCACGACCCCGTGATTAAAAGTCACG
>PMHN01000026.1:10594-10788 GCA_003156695.1 Gammaproteobacteria bacterium | reverse complement strand
TGGTGGATGTCGGCACCAACGCCGAGATCGTGCTCGGCAACCGGCAGCGCCTGCTCGCCTGCTCCAGCCCGACGGGTCCCGCCTTCGAAGGCGCACAGATCAGCTGCGGCCAGCGCGCCGCACCCGGGGCGATCGAGCGTGTGCGTATCGATCCCAGCACTCTGGAAGCGAAGTTCAAGGTCATAGGCTCGGAC
>PMHN01000026.1:0-10562 GCA_003156695.1 Gammaproteobacteria bacterium | reverse complement strand
CGGTGAGCTCGCCGCGCGCAGCGATCGCATCGTGCCGACCGGGCGGACGTTTGCCTACACGTTCTATCGGGGTGCCGTACCGCTGCAGATCACGCAAAACGATGTGCGTGCGATCCAGCTGGCGAAAGCAGCGCTGTACGCGGGCGTAAGACTGCTGATGGACAAACTCGGCGCAAACCAAGTTGACCGCATCCGTCTGGCCGGTGCGTTCGGCAGCCACATCGACGTCAAGTACGCGATGGTCCTCGGGATGATCCCGGACTGCGAGCTGTCGCGCGTGTCGTCCGCGGGCAACGCGGCCGGCGCGGGGGCGCGCATCGCGCTGCTCGACAAGACCTCGCGAACCACCATCGAGGAACTCGTACGGCACGTCGAGAAGATCGAGACCGCCATCGAACCGAAGTTCCAGGCGCATTTCGTCGAGGCGATGGGCATTCCGCACTCGACGGCGCCCTACCCGCACCTGCGCCAGGCAGTGCAGCTGCCGCCGGCCAAGACCACTGCGCCGCGCGCACGCACGCGCCGACGGTAATTCAATGCAGCTTGGGTATGATCGCGACCCATGCTGAGCACCTTTAAGACCACGTCCGGCGATCCCAACGCCCGGCCCGACCAGACGGTCTGGATCGACTTGCTCGATCCGACGCCGGATGAGGCGGCCAGAGTCGCTGCGGAATGTGGCGTCCAGGTGCCGTCGCGCGAGTCGCTGCAGGAAGTCGAGACTTCGAGCCGCCTGAGAGCCGAGGGTCGGGTGCTCTATCTGAGCATGCCCCTCGCCCTGCAGGACGCCGCGGCTGGCTACGCGCCCCTGCCGCTCGGCTTCATCCTGGCGCCCGAGATATTGGTCACGCTGCGTTATTCCGACGTGCATGCCTTCGCGGCCGTCCGGGCACGCGT
Organism: Gammaproteobacteria bacterium; assembly: GCA_003156695.1. Taxonomy (GTDB): domain Bacteria; phylum Pseudomonadota; class Gammaproteobacteria; order Steroidobacterales; family Steroidobacteraceae; genus 13-2-20CM-66-19. Next base: position 9,665 of record PMHN01000026.1, on the reverse strand, counting down.
CATAGCGGAGCCACGCGTGAGCAGCGGCGGTGTATTCGTAGCGCTGGTCGAGGGCATGGTGGACTTCTACGCCGATATGCTCGAGAACCTGAGCCGCCAGCTGTCAACGATCTCAGCGAGCGCCTTCGGCCACGCAACTGCACTCGCCGGCAAGCGCGTAGCGCGCGATTTGCGTGAAAGTCTGCATGTGATAGGAACCTCCGGCGATCAGGTGTCGCGCGTCCGCGAGAGTCTGCTTGGCATGCAGCGATTGGTCGGGTTTGTATCCGAGATGGCCGCAGATCGGTTGGCGCCGGAGTTGCGAACCCGCCTGAAGACCGCGCAGCAGGACTTAAGCTCACTGGTCGATTTCGAGACGCACCTGTCTGACAAGACACAGTTCCTGCTGGACGCAATTCTGGGCTTCATCAATACCGAGCAGAACGAAATCTTCAAGGTGCTCACGATCGTATCCGTGGTCGGGATTCCTCCGACGCTGATCGCCAGCATGTATGGCATGAACTTCCACAACATGCCGGAGCTGGGGTGGCGCTGGGGCTATCCCTACGGACTGACGCTCATCGCCCTCAGCATTCTGCTGCCGATCCTGTGGTTCAAGCGCCGCGGCTGGTGGTAGGCGCCGGCGTTAAACGTTCGAGTCGGGGAACGACGCCTTGCGCTTGTTGATGTAGTCCAGCAGCGCTTCGTCCACCGCCGGATCAAGCGGCGGGGCTTCGTACTCGGCGAGTTGCTTCTTCCACAAGGCATTGGCGCGCTGCGCCATGTCCTTCGAGCCTTCCGCCTGCCACTGTTCGACGCTGTTGTTGTCTGCCAGCGGTGAGCGATAGAAAGCGGTCTGGAAGTTCGCCTGCGTGTGGGCGCAGCCGAGGAAATGCTTCCCCGGGCCGACTTCGCGAATGGCATCGAGCGCCTGGCCGTTCTCACTCAAATCCACACCGGCGAGCAGCGTGTGCATCATCCCCGCCTGGTCGGTGTCCATGACGAATTTCTCGTAGCCCATGGACAAGCCACCTTCAAGCCAGCCCGCTGTGTGCAGCACGAAATTCACGCCTCCCAGACAGGTCGGCACGAGCGTATTCGCCGACTCGTAAGCCGCCTGGGCATCCGGAACCTTGGACGCACACAAGGCGCCACCGGAGCGGAATGGAACTCCGAGACGCCGCGCGAGCGCTGCCATGACGTACAGCACCAGCGCCGGCTCCGGCGTGCCGAAGGTGGGTGCCCCGGACTGCATCGACAGAGACGATGCGAAACTGCCCAGCACCACCGGCGCGCCCGGGTTTACCAGTTGCGCGAGTGTCATGCCCGCGAGCGCCTCGGCCAGCGTCTGCGCAACGGTACCCGCCACGGTCACCGGCGACATGGCGCCGGCGAGGATGAACGGCGTGACAATGGTCGCCTGGTTCGCCCGCGCGTAGGTCTTGAGCGCTCCCAGCATGGTCGCGTCCCAGGTGAGGGGCGAGTTGGCGTTGATGAGACTGATGACGCAGGTACGCGGCTTGCCGGTCGCAGGATCGGTAAAGTTCTCGCCGAAGAGGATCTTTGTCATCTCGACCGTATCGCGCGCCCGCTCCGGGTGGGTCACTGAACCCATGTACGGCTTGTCGCTGTACTTCATGTGGCTGTACACCATGTCGAAGTGCCGCTTGTTGACCGGCAGATCGACGGGCTCACAGATGGTGCCGCCGGAGTGATGCAGTGAGGTCGCCGTGTAGGCGAGCTTCACGAAGTTGCGGAAGTCTTCGATGGTCGCGTAACGGCGGCCCTCATCGAGGTTACGCACGAACGGTGAGCCGTAGGCGGGTGCAAACACGGTGCGGTTGCCGCCGATCTCGACGTTGTGAGCGGGGTTGCGCGCGAACTGGGTGAACTCCTGCGGCGCGGAACGGCGCACGATCGTGCGGCACATGCCGCGCGGAAAGCGTACGCGTTCGCCCTGCACATCGGCTCCAGCGGCCTTCAGGAGCTGCAGCGCCTCCGCATCCTCGCGAAAGTCGATGCCGATCTCCTCGAGGATCGTGTCGGCGTTGTACTCCAGCAGCTCCAGGCCGTCGGCTCCGAGCACCTCGTAGTACGGGATCTTGCGGGTGATGTAGGGGACGAAAGCGTGGCTGCGCGCCGTCCGCGCAGCAATCTTCGCGTCCCGCCCACTGGGACGGCGCGCTCGCGCTGGCTGGCTAGGCTGGGGCTGCTGGTCCATAGGAGTCTCCCCGCGGTTGGTTCGAAGCACGCGCTCCGGATGACCCGCCATTATGGTCACCTGCTCACCGCCGGACCTAATCAATTTGCGGCGCGTGACTACCTGAAAACGACCGTCCGGTTGCCGTTCAGAAACACGCGATGCTCGATGTCATAACGCANNTCCCGCCGCTCCGAATCCCGTCCCGCTGCAACCAGCATGTCCGGCGTGTAGCCGTGATCGACCCGCTCGACGATCTGCTCAATGATCGGCCCTTCGTCCAGGTCGTGCGTGACGTAATGCGCGGTAGCGCCGATCACTTTCACGCCGCGGTCGTAGGCCTGGTGGTAGGGTTTTGCGCCCTTGAATCCCGGCAGGAAGGAGTGGTGAATATTGATCGCACGTCCCTTGAGCCGGCCACAAAGCTCGTCCGACAGAATCTGCATGTAGCGCGCAAGGACGACGAGCTCGGCGCGAGTCGACTCGATGAGCTCCATCAGCCTGCGCTCCTGGTCCGCCTTGGTGGCAGGCGTAATGGGCAGGTGAAAGAAAGGCAGGTCGTGGCGGGCGGCAATCGTCTGCAGCGTCGCGTGGTTCGACACCACGGCGGTGACGTCCATCTTCAGTTCGCCGGTGCGATGACGGTACAGCAGATCCTCGAGGCAATGATCCAGGTTCGAAACCATGATGAGCACGCGCGTGCGTTCGCGGCTGTCGTGGATTCGCCATTGCATCTCCTCGCGGCTCGCGACTGCCTGGAACTGCACGCGCAGCTCCGCCAGGTCCACCGCCTCTCCCTGCACGCCGCAGAAGGTGATGCGCACGAAAAAGCGTTGCGAGCTGGTGTCGTCGAACTGGTGCATCTCCATGAGATAGAAGCGGCGCGCGGCGAGAAAGCCGGTGATTGCCGCGGTGGTGCCCATGCGGCTCTGGCAGGTGGCCGTGAGTACGTAGGGATGATCGGTCGCAAGCATCATGCGCAGCGTGACAGCGCCGCGCGCGCGGCTCTGGCCTAAATGGGACGGGCGCTTGCTTTTGGGTACGCCGCTAGGTGCTCAGCGGCTGCAACTGGATCACATAGAAGCGTATCGGGCCGCCGCGCGGGTGAATCTCGCACCCCGGCTCGCCTTCAATGCGCGCGGCATCCAGCCGCGACAGCGGCCACTCGGCGCTGGGCGTCTTGAGCATAAGATCGGTCAGCGCCACCAGCAGCACGCTCGCCGGCACGCTCGCCAGGCGCGTGACGTGCTCCGCGCGTTGCAGCCTGAGGTCGGCAGTGAACTTTCCCCGCCGCGTCATGACGTTGAGATCGGTGACCGCGCCGCCGACGAGACGCGCCTGGATGGGCGCCTCGCCCGCGAAATGCAGCGGCGGGGCGCCCGGGGAAAGCTGCACCTCGGGTGCCTGATCGATGAGTATCGAAAGCGTCCCTTCAAGAACCGCCAGCCGGCGATCCAGCCCCGGCAAGGATGGGAAGGGACCGGCCGTGCGGATCTCTGCAATGCTCACGCGCCAGTCGAGGGTGTCGAAGCCACTCCCCGCCGGGTGTACGGCGACCTCGCGCGTAACGCCCCCGCCGTTCTTCCAGGGCACCGCCGCCCGCGTTGCCGCGCGCAGCAATTCAACCGTCATCGCCGCATTAGCGGCTACCGCGCGCCGCTGACTCCTGTGCGCCTGTCAGCTTCTGCTTCAGGTACACGAAACTCAGTGCCCACATCTGCGCCGCCTGCTTGTGGTTGGCAGCCGCCGCGTGACCGCCATCGGTGTTTTCGTGAAAAAGGACGTCATGCCCCTGGGCTTCCATCAGCGCGGCCATCTTGCGCGCGTGCANNATACCGGCGGGTAGTGGGTTCCGGCACGGACATTCTGGTAGGGCGAGTACTTCATGATCCAGGCGCGATCTGCAGCCTTCGCCGGATCGCCGTACTCGGCCTCCCAGGAAGCCCCCGCGCCGATCTGCGTGTAGCGGATCATGTCTATCAAGGGCACCTGGCACACCACCGCGCCGAAGAGCTCCGGCCGCTCCACCATGTTGGCACTCACCAGCAGCCCGCCATTGGAGCCACCCATGATGCCGAGTTGTTTCGGCGTGGTGATGCCGCGCCTGATGATGTCCTGCGCCACGGCCTGGAAGTCGTCGTAGGCCTTCTGGCGATTCTGCAGTAGCGCTGCCTGGTGCCACGCCGGCCCGTACTCCCCGNNGCCACAGCATGCCGAAGTTCGGCGAGTAACTCGGCGTCTCGGAGATCTCAAAACCGCCGTAACCGTACAGAACCGTAGGCGCAGGACCCGCGAGATTGTTCGCGCGCGAGACAAAATACGGAATCTGCGTGCCATCCTTTGAAGTGGCGAAGAACTGCTGCGTCGAGAGCCCGGACGCATCGAAACGCGCCGGGAGCGACTTGCTCACGACCGCCTTGCCATCACCGGCGTCGGCGTACAGCGTCGTGGGCGCGAGGTAACTCTCGAAGCGGAACTGCGCCTCCGGCCCCCAGGCGTTGGTCGCCACGATATGCGTTGAGCCCGCCGCCGGAAGCTTCACTTCCGCATCGCTCCACTTGCCCTTCCCGCCCTCGCGGAACACGTGGATGCTGCCCGTGACATCGTGATAGATGGACGCGTAAACCGCATCCCGCCCCGCCGACACCTCATCGATCGAGCTGTGTGCGTCTGGCGTGAAGAGCACGGCGACTGTGTCACCGGCACGCGAGCCGGTCCCGTCAAGACGCCATGCAATCAATGATCCCTTCGGGATCGGCACGCCGCCCGGAGGCGTCCAGTCGTCGCGCAGCGTGAAAATAAGGTGCTGACCCTGTGCGCCCTTGAGATCGGCCCCAAGGGGCACCGGAATCTGATGCGTCGAACCATCCGGCGCGAGCAGGTAGTACTCGGCGGTGAAAAAACTCACGTCACGCTCGATGAGGGCAATCCTTCCCGATGGGCCGTGAAAGACCGTGCCGGTGGATGCGACGTCACTGTCCTTGGCTTCGTAGATGGTCTTTGCCTTGTCCATGGGCTCGCCGCGCCTCCAGAGCTTCACGATGCGCGGGTAGCCGGATGTGGTCATAGAACCGGGGCCAAAATCAGTGCCGAAGAGGACCGTGTCCTCATCCAGCCAGGTGATGGCGCACTTGGCTTCCCTGAGCGCAAATCCATCCGCAACAAATGCTCTGGTCGCCGGATCGAACTCCCGCACCACGACCGCGTCTCCGCCACCGCGTGACAGGTTCACCAGGCAGCGCTTGAGCCCCGGCGAGCAATCCGCGCCCTTCCAGGTCCAGTTCTCGTGCTCGTCGGCGCTGAGCTTGTCGAGGTCGAGGAGCGTCTCCCACTCGGGTGCCGGGCGCGCGTACTCCGCAATGCCGGTGCGACGCCAGACTCCCTTGGGATGCTGCGCGTCCTGCCAGAAGTTGAAGACGTACTGGTGCTCGAGCGTCCCGTAGGGGATGCGGTCGGTAGCATCCATCACCTTCAGGATCGCGTCGTAGTCCTGCTGGTAATCCGGGTCTGCCTCCAGCACCGACTTCGACCTGGCGTTCTGCGCCTGCACCCACTCCATCGGCTTGGCGCCATGAATGTCCTCCAGCCACAGGTACGGATCGGTCACATCACTCGCCGCGGGTTGTCTGGTACTCACGTCATCCGCTCCGGCGGCCGCGCACGCCCCGATGGCCAGCGCTGTAAGTGCTCCGCACAGGAGCAGGTTGTTGGTTTTCACTGATAAGAGCTCCGGGTGGTCGGGAACGCTGGGGCGGCCTGTGAGTCGGCGTCTGAAATAGCGGACCGACTGAGTTTACGTCAAGATCCACACATGAAAACACTCGCCATCGTTGCACTGTCTTGCGGATCAATCGCCCCCGCTTTCGGCGCGGGCGCTCCCTCAGGCGCCGCGTTCCCGCCCTGGGGTGTCACGCTCACTTACATGGATCCTTCCGTCGCCCCAGGTGCCGACTTCTTCCGCTATACCAACGGCACCTGGCTGAAGAGCGCCGTCATTCCGCCGGATCGGCAGGTCGCGGGCGTCAACCTCGAACTCGACAAGGGCAACGAAGCACGGCTCAAATCCATTATCGCCGGACTGACGGCGAAGCCGGAGGGGCAGCTCTCCGCCGAGGAGCGCAAGCTGCGCGACCTTTACAACGCCTTCGAAGACACGCAGGCGATCGAAGCCGCTGGCCTTAGCAGCGTCCAGGGCGAACTCACGCGGATTGCGGCTCTCAAGACGCACGCTGAGGTCGCGGCCTTCATGGGGTCACCGGCCACCCAGGTGGGCGGCCCGTATGAGATCGACATCGACGTCGACGAGAAAAACCCCGATGCCTATGTCGTCCTGCTCTCGCAGTCCGGACTCGGTATGCCCGACCGGGACTACTACCTGCTGAAGGACAAGGACAGCGCCACGACCCGGGCGGCCTATCAGAAGTTCCTCGCTGACATGTTAAGCATCGCCGGGGTTCACGACGCTGCCCGCGGCGCGGCAGTCTACGCACTTGAGGAGAAGCTCGCCCAGGTGCATTGGCCGGCGGCAGACCGGCGTGAAGCCGACAAGGTCTACAACCCGCTGACCCTTTCGGCGCTCACGAGCTTCGCGCCGCAGTTTCCCTGGGATGCCTTCCTGTCCGCGGCGGGCATGTCCCGGACCTCGCCCAAGGGCGNNCGTATTCGCAGCCACGCCGGTGGCTGTGTGGCGCGACTATCTCACCGTGCGCTACCTGCACTCCCGTGCGAGCTACCTCCCGCAGCGGGTCGACGACACGGATTTCGCCTTCTACGGCGTGGTGATCGCCGGACAAAAGCAGCAGCTGCCGCGCGACCTGCGCGGCATTCACCTGCTCGACTCACAAATGGGTGAGGCGCTCGGCAAGCTGTATGTGGCGCGGTACTTCCCACCCGAAGCCAAGGCCAAGATCCAGCAGCTGGTGGCGAATATCCTCAAGGCCTACGAGGCCGACATCCAGACACTGACCTGGATGACCCCGGCCACCAGGGACAAGGCGCTGGAAAAGATCCGGCGCTTTACCGTCAAGGTGGGCTACCCGGACAAGTGGCGCGACTACACCGCGCTCGCGATCGTGCCAGGGCAACTCGTCCCCGATGTCACCAACGCGCAGGTGTTCGAATGGAACCGCGAACTGAAGCGCATTGATGATCCGGTGGATCGCGGCGAGTGGGGCATGACACCACCAACCAACAATGCCTACAACAATCCTCCCTTGAACGAGATTGTCTTTCCGGCCGGCATTCTGCAGCCGCCCTACTTTGATCCGAACGCCGACGACGCGGTGAACTACGGCGAGATTGGCGCGACGATCGGTCACGAGATCAGCCACGGCTTCGACGATCAAGGCAGCAAGTACGATGCCTCCGGTCGNNCCGCGGCGCTCGCGAAGCAATACGACCAATACGAGCCGCTGCCAGGCCTGCACATAAACGGTCGCCTGACGCTGGGCGAAAATATTGCGGATCTGGCGGGACTCGTGATCGCCCACAAGGCGTACCACCTCGCCCTCGGTGGCAAACCCGCGGCGGTGCTGGACGGCTTCAGCGGCGACCAGCGCTTCTACATTGCCTACAGCCAAAGCTGGCGCGAAGTGTGGACTGACGGCCTGACGCGTCGGGTCGTGCTCTCAAACCCTCACAGCCCCTCGGCGTTCCGGGTGAACGGAGTGGTCCGCAATACCGCCGGCTGGTACGAAGCGTTCCCGCAGATCAAGCCCGGGGACGCGTTCTATCTGCCGCCCGCTGAGCGCGTGTCGCTCTGGTAATCGTCACTCTTCGAACGATGTGACCGGCACCATCAACGATTCCAATGGGAACTCGTCCTACAGCAGCTGGTACCTGGCGCTACCGGTCCAGGGTGTGCCGAGCTTCTACAGCGCGCTGTACAACAGCCCGTTCAGCACCCGCTGGTTCGTGCTGATGTTCGGAACCGACTCGACTCTGCAGGCCGGCTCCGGATACGACACGGCGACGGGTCTCGGGACTCCGGATGGATGGAACTTCGTGCAGGCCTTCGGTTACCGCGGCTGGTAAGCGAGCCGCCGCTCGCGCATCGGAACTCCTCGGTGCGCGAGCGCTGCGGGCGCGCCGTTCGCGTTCGGCCTCCACCTACTCCCACGCGCTGTGAACGAATCGGCGTTCGGAGCATGTAGCGCGCCAAGACTCCTGAAATACGGATGAAGTTCACGGATCGCCGCCAAGTCTTTGAATATAACAGGCACCTTCGTCATCCGGAGGAAGCCTCATGGTCGTCGAGCTACGCACTTCGATGGTGCCTGCGGGCAGCAGCGCCCAGGCACGCCTCCGCCCGCGGCTCCTGTTGAATCTGGTGGCGGGTACCGCGCTGGCCTTCGCAGCACAGCTGGCTCACAGCGAACCGGTGTCGATGGCCGAAAACCCGGCCTCCAGCCCTCCCCACAATAACCCGCAGGACGCGTGCACCCACGCCGAGTGGGTGGCCCGGAACAACGCGGCCGCCATGGCGCATACCCGTGACATCAGCATTCTTTCCCAGGAGTGCCGGAACTGCCGCACGCTGGACACCACCGGGACCGCCCAGGAGGGCATGGCCGTCTGGGTGTGTACCGCGTATGTGCAGTGGAAGAGNNGCACGAACAGCACTCTGGTCAAGGAGAGTCTCCCCGGGCGGGTGGTCAACGAGCACCTAATCGAGAAAGAGATGGAGGGGAGCCGCACCTTCAGGGAAACTAACCTGGCCGCCATGGATATGAACACCGGCGACCTGCGGGTCAGGCTCGACAACGTCTCGGATGCCAGGTTCCTCGAATACCGGGACTGGCAGGTTGATGTCGAACGTAAGGAAGTCACCTCGGGCGCCTTCGGCTGGTGCATCTACGATACGGTGATGAGCCCGATTATCCTGATGGTGATGGTCGTCGGCGGGAACCCAGCGGAAGCCTGGTCCTCGTGCACTGGGAAGACGACCAATCTGCCGGATTCGGTTACGGAGGCTTCCGGCGCGCCAGCGGCGACGGGCAAGTCGACGCTTCGCGAGGTGCGGGTTCCCTACAGCGGCCCAGTGCTGTTGACGATCAATGGCAGCCGCGAGGTACAGATTGCGGCGGAATCCGGCGTCGCGCGGGTTTCGCTGGTCAGCCTCCAGCAGCAGGCCGGTGTCGAAGTCAGCGAGGTCAGCGCGAGCGCGCCCAACAGCCTGACGCCGCGCAGCCTGCACGCCTCCATCAGCCAACTGCAGGCTGCGGCTGCGGACCTGCAGCAGCGGCACCTCGAGTACCTGCAGCAGCGGCAGCTCGACCGGCCGAAAGCCGCCATGTGCTTTGATAGATGCACTGCGGGCACGCAGGAGAGCCACAACTCTTGCGATCAGCTGTCAGACAGCAATGGATCCAAGGGCGATTGCTATACCACTGTGTCGGAGGGGTTCCGCGAGTGCATCGATGACTGCAAGAGCACTACTGGATTCGATATCTACATGGGCAATCCCGGCGGGGACCTGCGGCCCGAC
>PMHN01000238.1 GCA_003156695.1 Gammaproteobacteria bacterium | reverse complement strand
AGCGCGCCGCCGTTCATGAAGACCAACGACTCGGCCGACAACGGCGGCACCCTGTGCGGCGTGCCCGGCGCGACCTGCGCCAGCGGTGACTGGCGCAAGGCGTACGCGAACTACCTGGTCAAGTACGCCGAGGACTACGCGGCCGCCGGCGTACCGCTTGGCGGCTCGGCCACCCCTATCCAGCCCGTCATGCTCGGCAGCGCCGCCGCGGCGCTCACTGCGCAGCGCAGCCTTGAGCAGGCGGGGTTCTGGGTGGTCGCCATCCGGCCCCCGACGGTGCCGCCGGGCACCGCGCGGCTGCGCATCACGCTGTCCGCGGCGCACGCCGAGAGCGAGGTCGATGCGCTGGTTCAACACCTGGCGTGTGCCTGCGCCAGCGCTGCGAGCAGCGCCACCGCCGCGAGCGGCGCGGCATGAGTGCCCTGCACTATGAAATGCGAGGCCGGGGCAAGGACCTGGTGTTGTTGCACGGCTGGGGCCTGAACCTCGGTGTGTGGGATGAGCTCGGACGCATGTTGGCCCGGCGCTTTCGCATCATTGCGATCGATCTGCCCGGACATGGTCGCAGCGACTGGGATCCCCAGGCCGCTACGCCGGCGGCGCAGGCGTGGCGCGTGCACGAGACGCTTGCGCCCCTGACCGAACGCTATTTTCTCCTCGGCTGGTCGCTCGGCGGCCAGTTCGCGCTCGATCTCGCCGCCGCCATGCCCGCTGGCATCGAACGCCTGGTGCTGGTTGCCACGACACCGAAGTTCCTCGCCGGCCCGGGCTGGCGCTGCGGGATGGCGCCGCATCTGCTCACCAGGCTCGCCGACGCCGTGCGCAGCGGGCGCGATGCCGCAGTGGACGAGCTTCTCGCGCTCTGCGCCCATGGCAGCGCGCCGCGCACGGCACGCAAGGTGCTCGGGCAGCTGCGCGGCGCGCTCGTGATGCACGGCGCCGCACACCCCGATGCGCTTGTGAATGGCCTCGAGCGGCTGCGGGACGGCGATCTGCGCCCGGCGCTGCCGTTGCTGCGGGTGCCCTCGCTCGTCATCGCGGGCGAGCACGACCGCATTACGCGCGTAGCCGCGGCACGCGCCCTCGCGGCACGCCTCCACGGCGCCCGCTACGTCGAGTTTGCCCGGGCGGCGCATGCGCCTTTCCTGTCGCATCCGGCGCGGTTCGCACAGACGCTCTGCCGGTTCCTGCGTGGTTGAGGCGCGCGTTNNAGCTCGATCGCAGGCGGTTGCGCGCCGCATTCGAGCGCGCGAGCGCCGGCTACGAGTCCGCAGCAGGCCTGCAGGCGCGGGTCGCCGCGGAACTGCTCGAGCGGCTCGCGGCGTTTGCCTTGCAGCCGCGGGTGGTGCTGGACCTCGGCGCCGGCACCGGCCGCGTCACACGGGAACTGAAGCGCCGCTACCCTCGTGCGCTCGTGATCGCGCTCGATCTCGCTCCGGGAATGCTGCGCGAGGCGCNNAGTGGTGCGAGCCGCTGGGTGAGGCCATCGCCGAAGTGCGCCGCGTGCTCAGGCCGGAGGGTTTCTTTGCCTTCAGCACCCTCGGTCCCGACACGCTCAACGAGCTGCGCGAGGCCTGGTCACAGGCCGACGGCTACAACCACGTGAATCATTTCGCGGACATGCACGACGTCGGGGATGCCCTGGTGCGTGCGGGTCTCGCCGAGCCGGTTCTTGATGTCGAGCGCCTGGTGCTGCGCTACGCGGATGCATTGACGCTGATGCGTGATCTGAAAGCGATCGGCGCGCACAACGTCACCGCCGGACGGCCGCGCTCGCTCGCCGGACGTGCGCGACTCACGCGGGTGCAGAACGCCTACGAGGCGTTTCGCACGGCCGGTCAGCTGCCCGCCACCTATGAAGTCATTTACGGCGCGAGCTGGGGAGCCGCCGGGCGCGCAGCGAGCCCCGTGCGCGGCGGCGAGACCGTGATCGCGCCCGGATCCATCCGGCGGCGGCTGCCGTGACGCTCAAGGGCATTTTCGTGACCGGCACAGACACGGATGTCGGCAAGACGGTGGTCGGATGCGCCCTGACGCGGGGACTGGCCTCTCTGGGGTTGCGCGTGGCGGTGATGAAACCGGTCGCCTCCGGGTCGGTGCGAACCACGGCGGGGCTGCGCAACCCGGACGCCATTGCACTCATGCAGGCATCCAATGTCACGGTGCCTTACGAAGAGGTGAACCCATATTGCTTCGAACTGGCGATTTCGCCGCATATCGCTGCAAAAGACCTAAGAATCTCCGTAGATATCGACATGATCCGCCGTGGCTTCCTGAGACTCGGGGAATCGGCCGACTGGGTCGTCGTCGAGGGCGCCGGGGGCTGGCTCGCCCCCCTGAGTGACCGGCAGACCATGGCGGACATGGCCTGGGCACTGGGTATTCCCGCCCTCCTGGTCGTGGGGATGAAGCTCGGGTGCCTGAACCATGCGCAGCTGACGCAGCTCGCGATCGAAGCGCGCGGCGTGCGCTTCGCGGGCTGGATCGCCAATCACCCCGATGTGCCCATGCCACGCGCGGCGGAGAACCTGACGGCGCTGGAGCGACTGCTCGGCGAACCGGCGCTCGCGCACGTGCCGTACTCGCCCGGAGACACCGCCACGCTCGTCTTGCGGGAGGCCGCGGCGCGCCTCGCGGGCTCCGGATTGGGCTTCTGAGTTACCATCGAAATGCCGTGGAAGACGAGCCGCTGCGCATCGAGATCCGCCCGAACTGCTCGCTCAGCGTGCGCGGCGCGCGGGTATTTTTCGCCAGCGCGTGCCTCGTGCCGTTCGGCATGGGAGGTGTGTTCGCCTGGAAGGGTTTCTGGCCGATCCTGCCATTCGCGGGATTGGAAATGGCGCTGCTCGGCTGGGCGCTCAAGGTCTCACTGCAGCGGCGCTTTCACCGCCAGACCATCACCGTCACCGACGCCCAGGTACGGGTCGAATCGCGCGACGAGCGTGGATCTTCGCAAGTCGTGTTCCCGCGGCATTGGGCGCGGGTTAAACTTCGCCGCCCCGCAGCGCGCTTGCACCCGAGCCGGCTCACGATCGAGTCGCACGGCCGGCAATGCGAGCTGGGCGGCTTCCTCACGGAGGAGGAGCGGCGTGGACTTGCACTGCGGTTGCAGCGTCACATCGGCCGCATCAAGTGAGTCTTTCGGAACCCACGCTGTAAGGGCACGACAATAATGACGATTCGCGCAAAGCTCACCTCTCTCGCCGGCGCCCTGGCAGCGGCCTCCATCACGCTGGCGGCGCACGCCAGTGAGGATGGCGGCTCGGACTCGGGCTGGAGCCAGCTCAACATGACTCGCGGCGTGACCGAGATCAGCCGCAAGATCTACGACCTGCACATGGAGATCTTCTGGGTGTGCGTGGTCATCGGGGTGATCGTGTTCGGCGCGATGATCTGGTCGATCGTGAACTTCCGTAAGTCCAAAGGCGCGATTCCCGACGTCACACTGGTGCACAACACCAAGGTCGAGGTGATCTGGACGGCCCTGCCGGTGGTCATTCTCATCGCCATGGCGGTACCGGCGGCGCGCACGCTGGTGGAAATCGAGGACACCACCAAGACCGAGGTCACCATCAAGGTGACCGGCTTTCAGTGGGGCTGGCAGTACGACTACCTCGATGACGGCGTGGTCTATTACTCGCACCTCGACAGGAAAAGCAACGCGGCGCGGGAACTGCTCTCCGGCATCGATCCGAATACCGTCCCTCACTACCTGCTGAACGTGGATAACCCGCTGGTGGTCCCCGTGGACACGAAAGTTCGCCTGCTGGTGACGGGCGCGGACGTCATTCACTCCTGGTGGGTGCCGGACTTCGGCGTGAAGAAGGATGCCATCCCCGGTTTCGTCAACGAGGCCTGGTTCCGGGTGGATGCCGACAAGCCGGGCCTGTACCGCGGCCAGTGCGCGGAGCTCTGCGGCCGCGACCACGGCTTCATGCCCATCGTGGTGGATGCGCGCTCCAAAGCGGATTTTGCAGCGTGGCTGAAGAACACAGCCGCCGAGCAGAAGAAGGCCGCGGCTGCCGCGCCCGGCGCAACTGCGGTCGCGCCCGCCTCAGCGGCGCCCGCCACGGCAGCGGCTGACACCACGGCGAGCCTTGCGGCTCCCGCGACCGCTCACTGATCAGACGAAACGTAAGGCCAAGAGAACCCGCCATGGCAGAGCCGCTCGCACACGCCGCCACCCACGACGACGACCACGACCACAAGCC
>PMHN01000097.1:5457-15603 GCA_003156695.1 Gammaproteobacteria bacterium | reverse complement strand
TGATCCGCAAGCGGCCGCCACGCTTGGCAGCCAGCGCCGCAAAATCAAACTCAAGAGCATCCGCCTCGTGCAGCTCGCAGTGCGGGGCGTGCATGAACTCGCCGCGCAGGCGCTCGGCAAGATCGCGATCGATTTCGATGGCGTCGAAGCTGCAGTCGGTGCGCCGCAACAGTTCGCGGGTGAGGGCGCCGCGTCCCGGGCCGATTTCCACCAGATGCTCGCCCGGGCGCGCCTCCAGCGCGCTCAGGATGCGCGCGATCACGCCCGGGTCGTGCAGGAAGTGCTGTCCGAAGCGCTTGCGGGCGCGCTGCATCAGCGCCCGCGCACGGCGAGCCCGATCGCGACCTGCACAGCGGCGGCAAGACTGCCGACCTGTGCCGTGCCGGTGCCGGCAATATCCAGTGCCGTACCGTGATCCGGAGAGGTGCGCAGGATGGGCAGTCCGAGCGTGACATTCACGGCCGTGTCGAAGCCGGCGTGCTTGACGACCGGCAGTCCCTGGTCGTGATACATGGCGAGCACCGCATCGAAGCCGGCGAGAAACTGCGGGACGAACACGGTGTCCGCCGGCAACGGTCCGCGTGCGTCGATGCCGGCCGCGCGCATGCGCTCAATGGCCGGGGCAATCGTCTTGAGTTCCTCATCCCCGAGGTAGCCGCTCTCACCCGCGTGCGGGTTAAGGCCGCACACCGCGATCCGCGGTGCCTCGATTCCCCACCAGCGCGTGAGGCCGCGTTGCAGGATGGCTGCCGTCTCGCACAGTGAGTCCTGGGTGATGGCGGCGCTCACGGCTGCGAGTGGCAGGTGTGTCGTGGCGAGCGCGACGCGCAGCGATCCGCTCGTCAGCATCATCACCGGGCGGGTGGCATGCGTGCGTTGCGCGAGGTATTCGGTGTGCCCGCTGAATGCCACGCCGGCCTCGTTGATCACGCCCTTGTGAACCGGAGCGGTGACGATGGCGGCGAACTCCCCGGCGAGTGCGCCGTCGATCGCCCGATCGAGCAGCGACAGTACGTAGGGTACGTTGGCGCGATCGAGCCTGCCGGCGACACTGCGCGCGGCGAGCGGGTGGTGCTCGACATACAAGGACCCGGCGGCGTGCGGCCGGGCGCCCCCGCCTGCCCCCGTCCAGGGAAGCACTGTCACCGCGCCGCCGAGGGCCCGCGCGCGCTCTTCGATGAGGCGCAGATCCCCGAGACACACCAGCTCGCAAGGCAAAGCGCGGGCGGCAAGTGCGAGGCACAGCTCCGGGCCGACGCCCGCCGGCTCGCCCGAGGTCAGGGCAATTCGCGGAAGGTTAGGACTTGTACTCGACGTAGGCGTCATCACGCAGGTGGCGCAGCCAAAGCTCCGTCTCCTCGTCCGCCTTGCCGGCACGGATCGCTTCCACGGCCTCACGGCGCTTCATTTCATCGGTATTATCGTAGCGACGCCGACCGAGCAGCTGAATGATGTGCCAGCCGTACTGCGTATGTATCGGCTCGCTGATTTCGCCGTCCTTGAGCCCCGCGACCGCCTTCTCGAAGTCCGGTACAAACGCATCCGGACCGGTCCAGCCCAGATCTCCTCCCTCAGCGGCCGAACCCGGATCCTCGGACGCCGTCTTCGCGAGCCCCGCAAAGTCCTCGCCCTTGAGCACCCGCTCGCGCAGCGCGGTGAGCTTCTGTTTCACGGTCGCATCATCTGCGAGCTCGTTGGTCTTCATGAGGATATGGCGCACGTGCACCTGGTCGATCACGGTCTGCTGAGTGCCACCGCGCTCGTCGTTGAGCCGAATGATGTGGTAGCCGGTGGGCGTGCGTAGCGGCTCGCCCACCTCTCCGGGCTTGAGCTTGGCGATGACATCGCTGAGGAAGGTCGGCAGCTCGCTGCCCTTGCGCCAGCCGAGCGCGCCGCCCTCGAGCGACGTCTGGCTGTTCGAGTAGGCCACCGCCAGCTTGGCGAAATCCTCGCCGTTCTTGGCACGTGTGTAGACCTCGGCAGCGCGCTTGGCCGCCTGGTCCAGCTGCGCCGTGCTGGCTTCCTGGGACACTGCGATCAGGATGTGCGAGACGTTGTATTCCTTGTGCTCCGAAGGGGTGCGCGCCTGCCTCTCCAGGTACTGATCGATTTCGCGCGGCGTGACGCTGATGTGCTGCAGCACGTCGCGCTGGCGCAGGAGCGTCAGGGTGATTTCCTTGCGCATCTCTTCGCGATAGGTGGGGTAGTCGATGCCCTGCTTGGCCAGCGCCTCGGGTAGCTGCGACAACGTCATGTTGTTGCGCTTGGCGATGTCCTGCAACGCGGTGTTGAGGGTTTCATCGCTTACCTTCACTCCCGCGTGGTTGGCGTGCTGCAGCTGGATCTCCTGCAGTACGAGGCGCTCGAGCACCTGCTGACGCAGGATATTCTGCGGCGGCAGCTCGAGCTTTTGCGCATGCAGCCGCTCGCTGACGGTGTCGATCTGCGCGTCGAGCTCGCTGTTGAGCACGACACCGTCGTTGACGATTGCCGCAACCCGGTCGAGCAGCTCGCCCCGGGTGGCAAGCTCGCGGGTCTGCGCGTACGCGCTCCCCTGCAGGAAGAGGCCGGTGGCGGCCAGCGCCATGGCGAGCGCGGCCGAAGTCAAAATCCGTCGCATGATCTTTTCCGAGTTTCCTTATGAAGGGCACCGGCTAGGGCGCCCCGATTCGTTGGGTATTGGCGTCCGCGGGTGTATAGCCGCGGATCTCCTCGCTGAGTGACGTGTCCGAGGCCGATCCGACACCCGCGAGACCGGCGAGTTCCACCTGCAGCCAGATTCCAGTGTCCTCGCTGCCCGTAAAGGTGCTTACGTAGCGCCGGGCGCCCAGCCGCAGCCGCCAGCAGCACGAACGGTACTCGAAGCCGGCAAACTGCTCCAGTTCTTTGTTATCCCGTATCGAGTACACATCGCGGAAAAAAACGTTCCACTTGCCCTTGACCGGCCACGCGCCCGAGAGGTCCACCTGGTCGAACCCCTGGGTGTCGCAGAATGTCGGCACGACGGGCCTTACCAGCGTACTGAGGGGGGCCCCCGTGGCAGGATTGAGGTTGATCCCCGTGGCCGCCGCGGTCGCCGCCGCTTGCGAGCACGGTGCCGGCACGGGCACGCCATCGATGACGAACTCCTGCACGAAGCGCTCGTACCGGTACGCGAGGTTAATCACTTCATCGGGGGCCGGCTTGTACTGCAGGTTCACCTGGGTACGCTCGCTGCGCTCATTCTGTGGATCCCATTGCACGCCCATATCCGCGCTCCAGTCCTGGAAGGCGGTGAGCGCCAGCTGCCCTACAAAGTCCGAGTGCCTGGCGGTGATCGGGGTCTCGCCCGGCAGGGTCACCCGCGGGATTTCGAAGTAATAGGTCTGCCCGAGCGTTGCGGCCAGGAACTGCCGTCCGTTCTGGGCGTCGAGCAGGCGGCTCGTCACTCCGAGGCTCATCTGGTTTGCATCGCTCACACGGTCGGCGCCGACGTAGCGGTTGGTGTTGAAGAGCTCCACCGGAGTCAGGTCCGGAAGCGCTGTGTCGAACACCGGCAGCTCATCCTGGTTACGGTAGGGCACGTCGAGGTAGAGGAGCCGCGGCTCGAGGGTAAGCGTGCGCTGATCGCGGGAGCCAGTCTGGCGCTCAAACACGAGCCCGGTATCGAGGCTCGCGATCGGCACGGAGCGCGAAGGCGAGCTTGCTTCCCCTGGCAAGAGATCCGAGAGCTCGTACTGCGTCAGCCGCCAGGCGAGTGCTGGACGCATGAAGTAGCCGGGCCCCGTGAGATCCAGCGACACCGCCGGCATGAGATCTTCGCGCCAGCCCGTGGGCCCGGTGGGCCCGTCCGAAAGCCTGAAGTCGACGATCTCCGAATCGAAACCGTAGTGCACGATGTCATCGAAGGTGTAGGCGCTGCCGACGGCGAGCCGCGGCGCGCGCGCGTAGGGACTCTCGTCCACCGGCAAGGTGTCATCGATGGTCTGGTACTGCTGCGCCTCAGCATCCACGCTCCAGTGATCGTCGCGGTAGGAGAGCGTCGCACGCTGCTCGAGAAACGCGGTGCTGGTGCCCTCCGGCGTCTGCGAGAAGTTCTGGAAGTAGAGTAAATCGCTGACGTGCTGCGAGTCGATGGTCAGGCGCAGATCATCCGGCAGTTCCGCGACCTCGTTGAGCTGCACACGGCTGCGGCTGCCGCCGAACTCGGTGTCATCGGGCAGGAAGTTCCATTGCAGCTCCCCGTGCTGGTCCGGCGTCAGAAAGCGCAGGTCGCCCCCGAGGTCGGCGCCGCGTTTGCTGTACAGGGTTGGCTCGAAAGTGAAGTCCGCGTTGGGCGCAATGTTCCAGTAGTAGGGATCCCCCAGCTGCAGGCCGCTGCTGGAGGTGTTACCGATAGTCGGGAAGAGGAAGCCGCTCTTACGCTCGCTGCCGAGCGGGAACGACAGCCAGGGCAGATACATCACCGGCACGCCCATGAAGTCGATCTGCGCGTCCTTGCCCGTCCCCACCTGCGCGCGCGTGTCGAGCACGATATTTTCGGCCTTGATCTGCCAGGCATTGTCATTGATGGGACAGGTGGTGAACGTCACGCCCTTGAGGCGCACCAGGCCTGCGGGGGTCACCGACATGTCCGCCGCCGAACCGCGCGCGGCACGCTGGTGCAGATCGAAGTGCGCGGACTTGAAGTCGGCGCCGGCNNGCTGATGCAGGTCAAAGTGCGCGGACCTGAAATCAGCGCCGGCCGTTGACGAGTAGCTGCCCCCGCCCTCGCCGGAGACGTGCAGCAGGGGATCGTTGTAGTCGATGTGACCGTCGGTCTTCACCGACTGGTTCTGCGGGTTGTACTGCACCTCGTTGGCGTGAATCTCACGCTCACCCTGGTGCATTTCCACGTTGCCGCGCAGGGTCGCCGTGCCGTCAACGCCGAGCGTGGCTGTATCTCCCGTAACGTCGATATCCCCGCCCGCGACCGGGATGTGTGGTAGCCGCTTTTGCTTGGCGCCCGCAGGCGCGTGCGTGCCAGATGCGGCATCCGGGGCTTTTGCCGGTGCTGCGGCGGCTTGCGTCGGGCAGGGCGGATCTTCCGCCCAGGCTGCGGGCGCGAAGCCGCCGAGCAGGGCGATGATCAACCACAATGGACGCGGGCGCAGCATGAAGTGCGGCATTATAGTAGGCAGCCACAACGCGGCGAGCAGCGATCTTCGAACCTGACACATGCACGAGTCCGACGCGCGAGTCGCGCTGATACGGGAATGGCTGACGCGCGACCTGCGCCTGCCCCTGGCGAGACTCGAGCTCGCCTCGAGCGACGCGAGCTTCCGGCGTTACTTTCGCGCCTTTGCCGATGGCGTCACCTACGTGGTAATGGACGCGCCTCCCGGCAAGGAAGACGTGGTGCCCTACCTCAAGGTGTCGGGACTGCTCGCAGGCGTCGGCGCGCATGTGCCGCAGGTGCACGAAGCGGACAGCGGGCGCGGGCTGCTATTGCTCGAGGATCTGGGTACAACGCAATACCTGGAACGGCTGCACGCCGGGGATGACCCCGCGCCCCTCTACGCGGATGCGCTCACGGCGCTCCTCAACATCCAGGTGCGCGGCGCCGCGGCCAGTCAGGAACTGCAACCTTACGACGAGCCGGCGCTGGCGCGCGAACTGGCGCTGATGCCGGAGTGGTTTCTGCACCGGCACCTCGGGCTCACGCTCGACACCGCGGACGAGGAGCTGCTGGCGGCGAGCTTCGCGTTCCTGATCCGCGAGGCCGTGGCGCAGCCGGCGGTGTTCGTGCATCGCGACTACCACTCGCGCAACCTCATGGTGATGGCGGCGCGCAATCCCGGGGTGCTCGATTTTCAGGACGCGCTGCGCGGACCGGTGGGCTACGATCTGGTGTCGCTCCTGAAGGACTGCTACATCGCCTGGTCACGCGAGCGCGTGGTGGAGTGGGTGGCGGGTTACCGCGCGCAGCTTGCTGCGCACGGCGGTCCAGCCGCCGGCAGCGCCGCGGAGTTCCTGCGCTGGTTCGATCTCGTGGGCGTGCAGCGGCACCTGAAGGTGCTCGGCATCTTCTGTCGGCTTTGGTACCGCGACGGCAAACACGGCTACCTGCCCGACCTGCCGCGCACCCTCGACTACGTGCGCGACACCTGTGCGCGCTACAGCGAGCTCGGGCCGCTGGCGCGTTTGCTCGCGGCACGCGTCGCGGCGCAGCTGCCCCTCGCCAACGCGCGTGAGGCGCTTAGCGCCGGGCGCGGCGCGCCGGAGCGCGCATGAAGGCGATGCTGCTCGCGGCGGGGCGCGGTGAGCGCTTGCGGCCCATCACCGACACGCTGCCGAAGGCGCTGGTGCCGGTGGGCGGCAAGCCGCTCGTTGCCTGGCACCTCGCGGCGCTGGCGCGTGCCGGCATCCGCGACGTCGTCGTCAACCTGTCCTGGCTCGGCGGGCAGCTGCGCGCGGCGCTCGGGGACGGTCGCGACTTTGGTGTCAGGATTACCTGGAGCGAAGAGGGGCCGGTGCCGCTGGAGACCGGCGGCGGGATCTTCCATGCGCTGCCGCTGCTCGGGCCGGAGCCCTTCCTGGTCGTCAACAGTGACATCTGGATTGAGCTGCCGTTCAGCGGCCTCGAGCTGCCGTCCGACGCGCACGCGCATCTGGTGCTGGTGCCGAACCCGCCCCACCACCCGCGCGGGGACTTCGGCCTCGAGACGGGGTGGGTCGTCAACCGCGATACCGAACGCTTTACTTACTGCGGCGTCGGGCTCTACCGGCCGGAGTTCTTCGGCGGCTGCCGGGACGGCCGATTTCCCCTGCTGCCGCTGCTTAACCGTGCGATCGGCGCGCGGCGGGTGCGTGGTGAGCTGTACAGCGGGCAGTGGAGCGACGCCGGCACCTCCGAACGCCTCGCCGACCTGAACGCCCGGCTGCGTGCGTTACAATGACGCCATGCCGCAATTCAAGGATATTCCACTGGTCACGGAGGGCGCGCGCGCCCGCAGCGGCGAGAAATACCTGACCCCGCAGGGTTTCACGGCCATCCGTGACGGCGTCAAATCCCGCAGCGAGCACGGCGCCACCCAGACCCCGCGCAAACCACCGTGGCTCAAGGCGCGTGCGCCGACCGGCGCCGGCTTCCAGAGCGTGCGGGCTCTGGTCAAGGAGCACAGCCTCGCGACGGTGTGCGAAGAGGNNGCGGTGTGCACGCGCGCCTGCCGCTTCTGCTCGGTCGATACCGGCAATCCGCATGGCTGGCTCGATGCGGACGAGCCGCAGAACGCGGCGCGCACGGTGGAACTGATGAAGCTCAGGTACGTGGTCCTGACCTCCGTCGACCGCGACGATCTGTCCGATGGCGGCGCGGCGCACTACGCGGCCTGCGTGCGCGCCATCAAGCGCCGCAACCCGCACACCGCGGTGGAGGCGCTCACGCCGGACTTCCAGGGAGTGCTCGCGGATGTCGCAACCGTGGTCGACTCCGGCATCGAGGTGTTTGCCCAGAACATCGAAACGGTGCGGCGCCTCACCCACCCGGTGCGCGACCCGCGTGCCGGCTACGAACAGACGCTCGCTGTGCTCGCGCACGCCAGGCAACACCGCGCGGGACTCCTCACCAAGAGCAGCCTGATGCTCGGCCTCGGCGAGACCGATGCGGAAATCACCGCCACGCTCGCTGATCTGCGCGCCGCGGGTGTGGACCTCGTGACCCTCGGCCAGTACCTGCGCCCAACGCTCAACCACCTGCCGGTGGAGCGTTTCGTGACGCCGCAGGAGTTCGACCAGTATCGCGAAGCGGCGCTCGCGCTCGGCTTTCTGGAGTGTGTGTCGGGACCCCTGGTGCGTTCCAGCTACCGTGCGGAGCAGGCCCTGAATCGCAACAACGCCGGGCTCGACAACCGGGGCCTGGCAACGTGAACGCTGCCGGCGCGCTCAGTGCCGTGTTGAGCGCCTGCACCTCCGCGGTGCCGGCGCCGGTGATCCGGCATCTGGGATTGGTCGAATACGAACCCACCTGGCTTGCCATGCAACGCTTTACCGAGGAACGCGGCGTCACGACGCCGGACGAAATCTGGTTTCTCGAGCATCCACCGGTCTTTACTTTGGGGCTGAACGCCAGCCGCGCTCATGTATTGGCGCCGGGTGACATCCCCGTGGTGCAGATCGATCGCGGCGGGCAGGTGACCTATCACGGACCGGGGCAACTCGTCGTCTATCCGCTGATTGATCTTAAGCGCGCAGGTCTTGGGATCCGTGACTTCGTCACGGCGCTGGAACGCGCTGTCATCGATCTTGCGGCGCGCTTCGGGATCGTGGCCGAGTGCCGCCGCAGTGCGCCGGGCGTGTACGTCGCCGGCAGCAAGCTCGCGAGTGTCGGCGTGCGCGTGCGCCGCGGCGGCAGCTACCACGGGCTCGCGCTCAACGTGGCACTCGATCTTGAGCCGTTCAGGCGCATCAATCCGTGCGGCTATCAGGGGCTGCAGATGACGCGCCTCGCGGATCACGGCGGGCCCGCTTCAGTCGCCGCTTGCGCCGCGGCGCTCGAGCCGCTGTTGCTTAAGGCGCTGGGATTTGACGCGGCCTGACATGTACCGCGTGCGCAGTTGGCCACGCAGCGCGGTGCGCGTGGCGCTGTGGGCGCTCGCAACGGCACTCCTGAGCTCCTGCAACGGGCAGTTTGCCGCACCGGCCAGCGGCGCGCGCGTGACGCTGTTGAATGTGTCGTACGACCCGACACGCGAGCTGTACGTCGAGTTCAACGCTGCCTTTGCCCGCTACTGGAAAGCAAAGACCGGCCAGGACCTGCGCGTGGATCAGTCGCACGGCGGCTCCGGCAAGCAGGCGCGCTCGGTCATCGAGGGTCTCGCGGCTGACGTCGTCACCCTGGCGCTGGCGGCCGATATCGATGCCATCGCCACCCAGGGGCAGCTCTTGCCGATCAACTGGCAAAGCCGCCTGCCCGACAACAGCTCCCCCTATACCTCGACCGTCGTGTTCGTGGTCCGCGTCGGCAATCCCAAGGGCATACACGACTGGGGCGATCTCGTGCGTCCGGGCATCGCGGTGATCACGCCCAACCCCAAGACCTCCGGCGGCGCGCGCTGGAACTATCTTGCCGCCTGGTCGTGGGCGCGCGCGCAGCCGCAAGGCAGCGAGGCGAGCGCGCGGGAATTCGTGCGACGCCTGTACCACAACGTGCCGGTGCTCGACACCGGCGCGCGCGGCTCGACCACCACATTCGCACAGCGCGGCCTCGGGGATGTGCTGATCACCTGGGAGAACGAGGCGCTGCTGGCGGTACGCGAACTCGGCGCCGACAAACTGCAGATCGTCGTGCCCTCCCTGAGCATCCTCGCCGAACCGCCGGTCGCCGTCGTCGATAAGGTGGCGCTGCGCCACGGCACGCGCGAGGTGGCGATGGCGTATCTGCAGTACCTCTACAGCAAGGAAGGTCAGGATATCGTCGCGCGACACGACTACCGGCCGCGCGACCCCGAAGTGGCGGCGCGTTACGCGGCACGTTTCCCGGCGCTTAAGCTCACCACCATCGCAGACTTCGGCGGCTGGGCGAACGCGCAGCGTGTGCATTTTGCCGACGGCGCCGTGTTCGACCAGATTTCCGGGCAATGAAACGACCGTTTCAGTCAACGATGAGCTTGTAACCTGCTGCCGCGGTGCGCAGCAGCGCCGGCGCCGCCGGATCCGCCTCGATTTTCTGGCGCAGCCGGTGCACCAGCTGCTTCAGGAGCTGGCGGTCGCCGCCGCTCTTGTGTCCCCAGACCTGTACCAGCAGGCGCTCGGAACTGACGCTGCGCCCGGCGTTCGCCAGCAGCATCTGCAACAGGCGCAGCTCCAGGGGCGTGAGCCGCACCGGCGCCGCGGCCCCGATGGCCACGGTGTGTTCTGCGAGGTCCAGGGTCACCCGGCCGGCGGCCAGCGGCGCGGCAGCGTCCATGCCGGCGCGCCGCAGCAAGGCCCTGGCCCGTGCCAGCAGCGTGCGCGGGCTGAAGGGCTTGGTGAGGTAGTCGTCNNAGTCGTCGGCGCCGAGACCGAGCGCGCGCACCAGGTCCTCTTCCTCGCCCCGCACGGTGAGCATCATCACCGGGACGCGTGAGTCGCGCCGGATGGCCTCGCACACCTGGAACCCGGACAACCCCGGCATGTTGATGTCGAGCA
>PMHN01000097.1:0-5450 GCA_003156695.1 Gammaproteobacteria bacterium | reverse complement strand
CACCAGATCCGGCACCTCCGCGGCGAAACAGCGCACCGCCGCCGGGCCATCGCCGGCCTTGATCACGAAGTAGCCCGCCTGGGTGAGCGTGAAGGCAATGAGCTCGCGCAGATCCGCGTCATCGTCGGCAACCAGCACCTTCATGTGCCGCTCTCCGCAGGCAGCGCGAGCGTGAAGCGTGTGCGGCCTGCGGCCGTGCGTTCAAAGGCGACGCTGCCCCCATGACGCTCGACAATCGATTTCACGAGCCACAACCCCAGCCCCAAGCCCGCTGCCTCCGGCTCCCCGCCGCCGCCGCGTCGGAAGCGCGCGAACAGGGACTGCCCGTCGCCTTCCGCCGGGCCGGCGCCTTCGTCCTCCACCCACGCCTGCACCTCGCGCCCATGCACCGCGGCGCCGATGCGCACCACGCTGCCCTCGGGAGCGAACTTGTTGGCGTTGGCGAGGAGATTGACGAACACCTGCGTGAGGCGCGTCTTGTCGCCGCTCACGGCCGGCAGATCATCTGGCACGCTGAGCTCCAGCGTCTGACGCCGCTGCGCGAGCAGTGCGCCCACGAGTTCGCGCGCGTCCGCAACCACCTCGGCGAGCGCCACGCTCTGGTGGCGGATGGCGAGCTGCCCGGACTCGATGCGGACGCTTTCCAGCAGGTTGTCGATGAGCTGTGTGAGACGCACGGTGCCGCGCTCGAGCGAGGTCACGAGCTCCCGTTGCTGCGCGGCGCTCATGTGATCCATGCCGGCGAGCAGCAGCTCGATGGAGGCGAGTTGCGCTGCGAGCGGTGTGCGGAACTCGTGCGAGATATTGGCAAGCACCGAGTCGCGCGCACGGCGCACGCCCTCGAGCTCGGTCTCGTCGCGGATCACCTGCACCTGCAGGCCTTCCACCTGCGAAGCGCTGGTGATTACCGTGGTGCGCGGCGCTGCCGGCGGCGCACCCAGGTGTTCGATGGCTACGGCACTACCGCCGCCGCGCGCCGCCACGATGGGGCAGCGGAAATCGCACGGCCGGCGGCCGTCCTCGTCGCGCGGCTTGAGCACGTCCCCGCAGAAGCGGCCCACGGCCTCGGCAGGCTCGACGCCCAGCAGGCGTGCGGCCTGCGGGTTCAGGTAACGGATCACGCGCTCCCGGTCCACCGCGTAGACCCCTTCGACGATTCCGCCGAGCACCGCCTTAGCCTCCGCCTCGCTGCGCCGCAGGGTGCTGGTGAGCTCAATGAGGTTGCGGCGCATGTCCTCCATGGTGCGCGCCAGCGCGCCCACCTCGGCGGCGCCGCCGGTGGGAATGGAAGCCGAGAAATCCCCTTTGCCCAGGCGGGTGGCGGCGGTGGTGAGTGCGCGCACCGGGCCGGCGACCAGCTCTCCGAGGATGATGCCGGCCAGCACCGCGAGCGCGGCGAGCAGCAGCGCCGTGACCAGGAGCTTCTTCACCAGGTGACTGGTGGAGGTATCCACGGCGCTCGTCGGCAGCAGCGCCTCGATGAGTGCAATCGCCTCGCCGCTGGAAGCGAACACCGGCACCGCCGAGGCGTACACATCCTGCGAGTCGATGCGTTGCACGGCGGAGTGGCCGTCGGCGAGCGCCGCCGAATACAACGGCGTGAAGGCGTTCACAGGAGCCGCGGTGTAGAGGCGATAGTCGATGAGCAACACCTGCGCGCCCACCTGGTGAGACAGGAGTTGTGCGAGCCGCTCGTCCAGGCGGCGCACGACGTAGACGCGCATGCCCGCCGGCGCACTCGGCGCCGCCCAGGCTCCCTGCACCGGCACGCGCTCGATGGCGGGCAGCGCCATGAACGTCGCGCCCTGTTCGGCGCTGGCGGTGATGATCTGCTGCCAGTCGAGCGCCGGCCCCGACACTGCCACCACGCTGGTGCCTTCGATCACGGCGCAGGCATCCATGCCGCTCGCCTCGCAGGCGCTGCGCAGTACCGGCGGCACCGCTTCGCTGCGGCCTTCGGCGAGCAGACGCTGCAGGGTGGGGCGGTCGGCGAGTGTGCGGGCCGTGACCAGGGCCTCATCGGCGAACCGCCGCAGGTCCTCGCGCGCTGTCGTGGCCGCCAGCTGCACGCGCGCCTTGCCTTGCTCGTCCGCGAGGGTGTGGAGCTTGGCACTCGCGGACCAGGTGATGCCGCCGCCGACCAAGAGCACGATGGCGACGTGGATTGCCACCAGCCACCAGCCGAGGCTGGTGCGCGCCGGGTCGGGCCATACTGCCCGCCACCAATGGCTGAGACGCTCGAGCATGACCGTCAGTGTCCCCGGTAACCGGTGCGCTCGACCAGTGTTTTCACGCCGAGGGTCAGCACCGCGAGCAGGGTGAGGAGCGAGGCGACCGCAAAGGCGCCCACGAAGTTGTATTCGTTGTAGAGAATCTCGATGTGCAGCGGCATGGTGTTGGTGAGTCCGCGGATGTGCCCGGACACCACCGAGACCGCGCCGAACTCGCCCATGGCGCGCGCGTTGCACAGTACCATGCCGTACACCAGCCCCCAGCGCACCTTCGGCAGGGTGACGCGAAAGAAGGTGAGCCAGCCGCCGGCGCCGAGGGTGATCGCCGCCTCCTCCTCGTCGTTGCCGAGCTGCTGCATGAGCGGGATCAGCTCGCGCGCGACGTATGGAAAGGTCACGAACATGGTGGCCAGGATGATCCCGGGCAGCGCGAAAATGATGCTGACGTCATGCTCCTGCAGCCAAACGCCGAACCAGCCCTGCAGGCCGAACAAGAGCACGAACAGCATCCCGGCAATCACCGGCGAGATCGCCAGCGGCAGATCGATGAGCGTGACGAGGATGCTCTTGCCGCGGAACTCGAACTTGGCGATGGCCCAGGCGGCGGCCAGGCCAAACACGGTGTTGACCGGCACCACCACCGCCGCCGTGATCAGGGTGAGGCGGATCGCTGCCGTTGTATCGGGGTCGGCGAACACGCGCGCGTAGGCCTTAACCCCGTGCGCGAGCGCCATGGCAAACACCGTGGCCAGGGGCGCAAGCAGCACCGCGGCGAGAAATGTGAGCGACACCGTGATGAACAGCCACCGCACGATGGAGTTCAGCCAGGTGTGTTGCCCGGGCCGCGCCGCATCCGCCGGCAGCACACGTGCTGGGGCCGCGCTCATGAGCTCGCTGCCTGCAGGTGGCGGCGCCGGCCCCAGGCCTGCAGCAGGTTGATGGCAAACAGCACCGTGAAGGACATGACGAGCATCACCAGGCCCAGCGCCGCGGCGCCGTGGTAATCGAACTGCTCGAGATGGATCACGATCAGCAGTGGGGTGATCTCGGTTTTCATGGGCAGGTTGCCGGCAATGAAGATGACCGAGCCGTACTCGCCCACGGCGCGTGCAAACGACAGCGTGAAGCCGGTGAGCAGCGCCGGCAGCACCGTCGGCAGGATGATGCGGCGGAACACGTAGAAGCGTCCCGCGCCAAGGGTTTCCGCCGCATCCTCCAGGTCGCGCTGCACCTCCAGCAGCGCCGGCTGCACGGCGCGCACGGTGAACGGCATGCTGATGAGGGTGAGGGCGAGCGTCACGCCGAGCCAGGTGTAGGCAACCTTGATTCCGAGCGGCTCCAGATACCGGCCGATCCAGCCCGACTGCGCAAACACGGTAGTGAGTGCGATGCCCGACACCGCGGTCGGCAGCGCAAACGGCATGTCGATGAGCGCGTCGATGAGCTTGCGGCCGGGAAACTCGTAGCGCACCAGCGTCCAGGCGATGATGAAGCCGAAAACCAGGTTGATGCTCGCGGCCAGGAACGACGCGCCAAATGACAGCCGGTAGGAGCCGAGCGCCCGGGCGCTGAAGACCACGTGAACGAAATCGCTCCAGTGCATGGAGCTCGCGGCCAGCACCAGCGCGGCGAGCGGCAGCAGCACCATGGTGCTCAGGAAAAATGTCGTGAACCCGAAGGTGAGCCCGAAGCCGGGCAGCACGCTCGCCTGCCGGAAGCTCATGGCGCGCCGCGGTACACGATCAGCACCGGCCACTGTCCGCCATCGAGCAGCGCGCGGAAGCGCTCGGCGAAGCGCGCCAGATCGGTGACGCCCACGATCAGCATCTGTCCCGGGGTCTCCGCCAGGCGCCGCGTGAGTTCCTCGGTGACCTCGCCGAAGCGCAGCTCGGTGCGCATCTCCAGGCCATGCGTGGCCTGTGCCTCGGAGCGTGCGTCCAGAAGATCGCGCATGCCGTATGGGCCGCGGCTGCCGCTGGACTGCCCGGGAAGGATGCCGATGTATATCGCCTCGGCCGGTACGTGGCGCAGCACGCTCGCCGACACGGCGAGTGTCGCGCTGCGCGCTGCTTCGCCCGTCCAGTGAATGAGCACGCGTTGCGGCGGACCTGCGCCCTGCGGCAGGACCAGCACTTCCTCGGCTCCCTCCTTCAGCAGCCACTCGATCGTGCCGATGGAGTCGGCATCGGCCGCAACGACGGCAGCGCTCGTGATCGCGGCACGCTCCTCGGTCACGCGCGTCGAGACGCGCGTGCGCATGCGCGAGGCGAGCTCGACGAGCAGCGGATGCAGGCTCAATTCCGTCGCCTGCGCGAGAGTGGCCGCGTACGCCGTGAAGCTCGAGAGCGGCGTCGGTAGCACGTGAATGCGGCGCACGCCGATCACGACTGACTGTCCCGGCGTCACGCCGAAAGCGCGCTGCTCGTGCTGGGTGCGCGTGACTTCGAGCAGCGCATCGCTATCGCTGTTCGGCGCGCGCGACAGTTCCGCCTCAGTGACGCCGGCGCTCAGGCGAATGCGCAAACGCTCGAGCGCCCCCGTGAAGGCCACTTCTTCGACAGTGCCCGCCGCAAGATAGCTGCACACGAGCGCGCGGCGCTCCGGGGCAAGCTCAATTTCCTCAGGCCGGATGACGGCCACGACCTCGTGCTCGCGGGCGCCTTGCGGCACATCCGCGAACGGACCATCGGCGCCCATCGCACCAAAGTGCACGCCGTTCTTGGTCTGGCGGGCGAGCAGGAGGTTCGCCGCGCCGAGAAAGGTTGCGACGAAGCGCGTCGCGGGCCGCGTATACAGCTCGTCCGGTCGGCCCACTTCCAGCAACCGACCCAGGTTCATGACGCCGATCCGATCCGCGAGCGCGAACGCTTCCTCTTGATCGTGCGTCACGAGGACGGTCGTGATCCCAAGCTCGCGCTGCACCTGGCGGATGGTGCGGCGCAGCTCCTCGCGGATCTTGGCATCGAGAGCGCCGAAGGGCTCATCGAGGAGCAGTACCTCGGGCTTGTGCGCGAGCGCGCGGGCGACGGCGACGCGCTGCTGCTGGCCGCCGGAGAGTTGCGCGGGCAGGCGCTCGTCCATGCCCTCGAGAGCGACGAGCCGCAGGAGCTCGCGGCGCCGCGCATGGCGGGCGCTGGCGCGCATGCGACGCACGCGCAGGGCAAACTCAATGTTGTCGGCGACCGTCATATGACGGAAGAGCGCGTAGTTCTGAAACAC